>CAXBMV010000144.1:0-7116 GCA_963976575.1 uncultured Gammaproteobacteria bacterium
CATAGCCACCATGACTGAGTGGCTCGACGACTTTCTTATACGCAGCCTGCTCGCCGGGTTGATCATGGTCGCCATAGCCGCCCCCATGGGCTGCCTGATGGTATGGCAGCGGCTTGCCTTTCTCAGCGATACGCTGGGGCACGCGGCGGTGTTTGGCGTTGGACTCGGTTTGCTGCTGGAACTGCAGCCGATAGTCGGCGTGCTCGCGGTGGCTCTGCTGATCGTGTTTTCACTGAGCCGGGTGAGCAACTTCAATAACGCGCTGTCGGAAACCACACTGGCGATTATTTCTCATACCGGGCTGGCCGGCGGCATCATCCTGCTCGGGCTGATGCCATCGCAGTCGGTGAATATCGAGGCGATACTGTTCGGAGATCTGCTCACCATCAGTAACTTCGATCTGTTGCAGATGCTGCTCACCACCTTGTTCCTGTTTGCGCTGCTGTTGATGCACTGGAAATCATTCGTCGCCATATCGGTGAGCCGCGAAATCGCCCAGGCCGAGGGCGTTGCGGTACGCAGGCTGCAATTTTTGATGTTCGCGATGATTGCGCTGCTGGTGGCGGTGATGATGAAGGTTATGGGTGTGTTGTTGATCGCGGCGATGCTGGTAATTCCCACTACCAGCGCACGACTGTTCAGCAGCAGCCCGGAAAAAATGGTTATGTTGAGCGCGCTCTTCGGCGCCGGCGCGCTGTTCGGCGGGGTTTCCGGATCCTTCCATTTCGACTGGCAAACCGGTCCGGCCATAGTCGTCTGCGCGACGCTTTTACTGCTGTTGTCGCTGGGCTTGCGGCGGATTTTCAGGGTGGATTTCTGAGCCTGCGGCCTGCGCTACCTGAAATTCCCCCTGCAGGGCGCTATTATTCTGCAAATCAGCCGGTTAAAGGCATTGACCTGCCTGCCGTCAGCGGCTAGAATTCGCCACCTTTTTAGAATCGGTTCGGAGTAGGCACATGTACGCGGTCATCGCTACAGGCGGAAAGCAGTATAAAGTAATCAAGGGTGAAACCCTGCGCGTTGAGAAACTCGACGGCGAAGAAGGATCCGTAGTAGAGCTGGAAGGCGTACTCATGGTTGCCGACGGCGATAAGGTGCAAGTTGGCACCCCGATGCTGGACAAGTCTAAAGTGACTGCAACAATCAAGTCGCACGGCCGTGGCGCCAAGGTGGAAATCATCAAGTTCCAACGCCGCAAGCATTCGCGCGGACAGGCAGGCCACCGTCAAAGCTACACCGAAATCGAAGTTACCGATATCAAGGCATAGGAACTGAGCAATGGCACATAAGAAAGCGGCGGGCAGTACCCGCAACGGTCGCGATTCAGAGTCTAAACGACTGGGCGTGAAGAAATTTGGCGGCGAAGTGGTTATTCCCGGCAATATCCTGGTGCGCCAGCGCGGCACCAAGTTCCACCCCGGAGACAATGTTGGCTGCGGCAAGGACCATACCCTCTACGCCAAGGCAGACGGTAAGGTCGAATTCAAGGTCAAGGGCCGCAACAATCGCACTTTTGTGAATGTTGTTAACGCCTGATCCTCCTGACCTGAACGAATAGCAAAAAGCCTCGCAACAGCGGGGCTTTTTTTTCTCTGCAGTTAATCACAATGGTATGATCCCGCGATGAAATTTATCGATGAAGCCAAAATTTATGTCAAGGCCGGCAACGGCGGCAACGGCATAGTCAGCTTTCGCCGCGAGAAATACATTCCCATGGGTGGGCCGGACGGCGGTGACGGCGGCGATGGTGGCTCGGTTTACGTGCTCGGCTCGAAAGACTTGAATACCCTCTCCGACTTTCGCCACACGCGGCGTTTCGTCGCCAAGAACGGTGGCAAGGGGCAGAGCGCCAACTGCACCGGCGCCAAGGGTGAGGATGTGATCATCTCGGTTCCCATGGGTACGGTGATATCAACCGTCGACCAGGGCGAAATAATCGTCGATGTTTCTGACAGCGAAGAGCCGATACTGATCGCGCAGGGTGGTTTTCACGGCCTCGGCAATACCCGCTACAAGAGTTCCACCAACCGCGCGCCGCGCCAGTGCAGCAAGGGTAGCATCGGTGAACAGTTCGACCTGCAGCTGGAATTGAAGGTCATCGCCGACGTCGGTCTGCTGGGCATGCCCAATGCCGGTAAATCGACCTTCATCCGCTCGGTCTCGGCGGCCAGGCCCAAGGTCGCGGATTATCCCTTTACCACGCTGCACCCGAACCTCGGTGTGGTCAGCGTGGCCAAACATCGCAGCTTCGTCATCGCCGATATTCCCGGCCTGATCGAAGGTGCCGCCGACGGCGTCGGTCTCGGCATACAGTTTCTCAAGCACCTGCAACGCACCCGTCTGTTGTTGCATATCATCGATTTACTGCCCGAGGAATCGGCCGATCAGCCGCTGGTTTCGGCGCAGAAAATTCTCAAGGAATTGCAGCGCTACGATGAATCGCTGTACCAGAAACCGCGCTGGTTGGTGCTGAACAAGCTCGACCTGATTCCCGAGGAAATGCAGCAGCAGATTTGCGATGAAATCGTCGAAGGGCTAGGCGGCGACAGCCCTGTGTATCGTATCAGCGCGCTTAGCCGAGAGGGTGTCGACGAGCTCTGTCGCGACATCATGACCTTCATCGAAGAAAATGAATCGCTATAAGAAGGTAGTCGTGAAGATTGGCTCCAGCCTGATCACCGATGGTGGCAAAGGGCTGGACCGCGGCATGATCGCGAAGTGGGCCGAGCAGATGGCGGCGCTACGCGGACAGGGTGTCGACGTGGTTCTGGTGTCTTCCGGTTCGATCGCCGAGGGCATCGCCAGGCTCGGTTTGAAATCACGGCCCACCAATATCTCCGAGTTGCAGGCTACCGCCGCGGTCGGGCAGATGGGGCTGGTTCAAGCCTACGAAGTCGGCTTCCAGGCGCATGGTATCCACAGCGCGCAGGTATTGCTGACCCACGCCGACCTGGCTAATCGACAGCGCTACCTGAATGCGCGTACTACACTGCGCACCTTGCTCGCCTACGGTACTGTGCCAGTGGTGAACGAAAACGATACCGTCTCCAACGAAGAGATTCGTTTCGGTGACAACGACACCCTCGGTGCGCTGGTGGCAAATCTGATCGAAGCTGATCTACTCATCATACTCACCGATCAGGAAGGACTGTTCGACGCCAACCCGGCGACCAACCCCGGGGCAAAACTCATCGAACGCGCCAGGGCCACGGATCCGCAACTGGTCGAGTTCGCCGGTCCCAGCAGTGGCCTGCTCGGTCGTGGTGGCATGCAGACCAAGGTCAGCGCTGCGCAACTGGCTGCGCGTTCGGGCACGCATACGGTGATTGTTTCCGGCAAGATCGACCAGGTTATTACCCGGCTGGTGCAGGGTGAGGCGCTGGGCAGTTTTCTCGAGGCCGGCGAGGGACATCTGGCGGCGCGCAAGCAGTGGCTCGCCGGGCATTTGCGCTGTGCCGGCGAATTGCAGCTGGACGACGGTGCGGTGAATGTACTGGTGAATAAAAATGCGAGCCTGTTGCCGATAGGGGTTAAGCGGGTTAGCGGCGTATTCAACCGCGGCGAAGTAGTCGCCTGCCTGAATCCGCAGGGCGTCGAAGTAGCCCGCGGTCTGGTGAATTACGATTCCGACGAGTGCAAGCGCATCGTCGGCAAGTCCAGCCGCGAAATACCCGCCATCCTTGGCTACGAAGATGACCCGGAATTGATTAACCGCGAAAACCTGATCCTGATGGAGACTAGTTAATGGATGCAAGCCCGCGCTACATCGCCTTTGCCGCGAGCAGCAGTACAAAATCGATCAACAAGCAATTGCTGACCCATGCCTGTAGTCTGTTGCAGCAGGGCGAAATCGATATTCTCGACCTGAACGATTTCGAGATGCCCTTGTTCAGCGTCGACCGTGAGGCCGAACTGGGGCAGCCGCAGCCGGCGCAGGATTTTTATCGACGCATAGGCGAAAGCGACGGGGTTATCATTTCCTTCGCCGAACACAACGGCAATTACAGCGCCGCCTACAAGAACCTGTTCGACTGGACTTCGCGCATCGACGCAAAGGTTTACCAGGGCAAGCCGATGGTATTGCTGTCTACTTCGCCCGGTGGCCGCGGTGGCGCCAGCGTTATGGAGATCGCGTTGAAGGCCTTGCCGCGTTTCGGTGGTGATGTCAAAGCGAGCCTGTCCTTGCCAAAATTTCACGACTATTTCGACGTCGAACGTGGCGAAATCAAGGATGACGGCCTGCGCGCCGAGGTAAGCGAGGTCATCAACCAGATAGGGAGTTAAGTAATGTCTAAAGCCAATATCATTTACATCCCTCACGGTGGCGGTCCGCTGCCGTTGCTCGACGAAGCCGGTCACGTCGAAATGAACAGTTACCTGCGCGGCATCAAGGCGACCATCGAGCGTCCTGACGCAATCGTCGTGATCAGCGCGCACTGGGAAGAAGACATCATCAGTATCACCGCCGCGGACAAGCCCTCGCTACTGTTCGATTACTACGGCTTCCCCGCAGAATCCTACGAATACCAGTATCCGGCGCCGGGCGATGCGGCGCTGGCCGGGCGTATCCAGGGCATGTTGCAAAAGGCGCATATAGAGGCTCGTCTGGATCAGGAACGCGGCCTCGATCACGGTGTATTCATCCCGCTGCTAATGATTTATCCCGAGGCTGATATACCCTGTCTGCAGGTTTCCCTGTCGAGCAGCCTCGATGCCGCACTGCATGTGCAAATCGGCAAGGCGCTGGCCGGGCTGAAGGCGGAAAATGTGTTAATCATTGGCTCGGGATTCTCGTTTCACAATATGCGCGCATTGATGAGCAAGAAAGACGATGCCCCGGACGAGGCTAATCTGGCCTTCGAGGCCTGGCTGGCACAAACCTGTAGCGATAAGAGTCTCAGCGAAGACGAACGCGAATCACGCCTGGTGGCATGGCAGGAGGCACCGCATGCGCGTTACTGCCATCCGCGCGAAGAGCATTTATTGCCGTTGCAGGTTTGCTACGGCATCGCCCAGGGGCCGGCTACAACTGTTTTTCAGGGCCATGTGTCAGGGTTTATCGCCAGCGCTTATCAGTGGTAGTTCGCCGAGGGTCTGCGGCTTTAAGGTCGCACCATGATTAACCAGGCCGTTGGATAGCGTTTGTTCCAGCTGGCGCTCGCGGTGCCAGACATAAAGACTGCTGAGAATGAGTATCAAAACCCCGACTATCGTGGTGACACCCGGCACTTCGTTCCAGAACAGGTAACCGAACACCACCGCCCAGATGATATAGGTGAACTCGAACGGGGCGATCGCGCTGGCCTCGGAGACGCAGTAAGCGCGCGACAGGCAGTAAAATCCGATCGCAGCGATGAAACCCAGCGCCAGCAACATCAGCATGTCGACCTTGTCCGGCATCGCCCAGTCTCTGCCGAAGAAGGCAAGCGAGGCATGTTCCGAAGAGACCGTAATCAATCCACCAAACATCAGCAGGCTGAGCAGGCCGCTGGCTATAGTAAAAATAACAATGGCGTTGAAGCCAATCGTCATGGGGTGGTCGTGGCTGCCGAGAAAGCGCGTCAATATGGTTTGCGTGGCGTAGGTGATGGCCGCGCAAAAGGCGAAGACCACGGCAAGACCATTGAACTCCCCGCTTGGTGAGAGGATTACCAGCACGCCGATGAAACCGATTACCACCGCACTCCAGCGGCGCAGGCCGACTTTTTCGCCGAGAAAAATCGCCGACATCGCGGTGACAAACAGCGGCATGGTGAAGGTGATCGCGACCACTTCGGCCAGCGGCATGGCCGCCACCGCGAGGTAGTAACAGGTATAAGAGCTGAATCCAAACAGGCCGCGGCAAATCATTACCCAGGGTTTGCGCGACATCAGCGGAATCACATCCCGGCTGACGCGGATGAACAGCAGCATCAGCGTGATCGCGATAAGGCCGCGGATGAATACGATCTGTAATACCGAGTAGCGGTCGCTGAACAGCTTGATGATGATGTCCTGAAACGAAAACAGGAATAATCCGAATACAAGTATGAGCGCTCCGCTAGCAGCGTCGAGTGTGGAAATGATCGACCTGGCACGCATTGCGGATCCTTCGTTATTGTTTTGAACGGCCAAGTCTAGTTAAATACGCCTATTTGAAAAGCAATATTTTTTGCGGGTAACAATCGAGTTATCCGATACCTTGCCAGGTGGAGATTTGAGTGAAATTTGAACATGTGCGCACCTTTCTGGAAATATCCGATTGCGGCAATTTCAACCGTGCGGCGGAAAACCTGAACGTAACCCAGTCCACCGTGAGCGCACGCGTGAAAGCGATGGAAGAGCGCTTCGGCCGCGAACTGTTCAAGCGCAGCCACGCCGGTGTCGAGCTGACTTCGGCGGGGCAGCATTTTCGCCAGTATGCGCTGAATATCCAGCGTCTCTGGCAGCAGGCGCAGCAACGCATTCTATTGCCGGAAAGCTTCAGCCACGGCATAGGACTGGGATCGCAGGTCAGCCTTTGGGATAGCCTGATACTGAAATGGATACCCTGGATGCGCAGCAACGCCAACGATGTTGCTATTCATGTTGAAGCCGATTACTCCCCCAGCCTGATGCGCCAGCTGTCCGACGGACTGCTCGATATAGGAGTGATGTACAACCCGCGGCAGACGCCCGGTTTGATTATCGAGGATTTGCTCGTGGAAACCCTGGTGCTGGTGTCTACCGACAAGCGTGACCTCAACGAGGGTTGGGTGGAGGATTACGTTTACGTTGACTGGGGTGATGAGTTTCGCGCGCGCCACGTCGAGGCTTTCCCGGACATGGAAACGCCAGCGATCTCGGTAGGTCTGGGTCCGCTGGGGCTGGAATACATCATGCAAAATGGTGGCTCGGGCTACTTCCCGGTGCGCGTGGCGCAGCCCTACATCCAGCAACAAAGACTGCATCTGGTACAGGGTGCCCCGGAAATGCAGCGCCCGGCTTTTATGGTGTATCCGGAAACATCGCGCAATCAGGAAACCCTCGATCTTGCGCTCAAGGGCCTTCGCGATATCGCTGCGGTTGAGGCGAACTGACTAATCCGGCGCACGCGCCGGATTAGTCATCCCGTATATGGACTCCTACCGGTTTGCA
>CAXBMV010000145.1:0-7054 GCA_963976575.1 uncultured Gammaproteobacteria bacterium
TAATCAGTCGATCGGCATTAGCTTTTCTGCCTCCGCTAAGCTTGTATTCCACGGGCAGTTTGGGTCGAAACAATTTTGCACTTATATCCAGGGCATCGATGTCGTAACGTGACAAGGCTTGATAAAACGCCGCTTCCATTTCGCCGGATTTAAAATCTGCCGGAGTTTCGCCTCTATCATTGACTTCGGAAAAACGGCCACTGAACTTTTCCAGTTCCCACTTATAACGATTTTTTGCCCATTCTGAAAAATAGGCTACACCTTGAGTCTTAAGTCGCTGCCAGTGAATGGACATTCTGTCTACTGAACTGAGGGGGTCAAAGTAAGGCAGGGGAGTATCCAAAAATATTACCTGGGCAACTTCCTCACCCGCTGCCTTTAGCTGCCTTGCCATTTCATAAGCAGTAATACCGCCGCCGGAAAAGCCACCCAACAGGTAGGGACCTTCAGCCTGCACAGTTTTTATTTCTGCGAGGTAGTCGCTGGCCATTTCTTCAAAAGTTTCATGCGGGGCATGGTCCCCATATAAACCACGTGCCTGTAAGCCATAAAATGGGCGCTCTTCGCCAATCAACTGGGCCAGGTGACGCAGGTTCAGTACATTGCCAAACATTCCAGCCACCAGGAAGAAGGGCGTCAACTTGCTGGATTTACTATTGTGCATGGGCACCAGGTGGGTGTAGCGGGCCTTGTGACTTTTGCCGCTGCTTTCTAGATTCGAGCTTACTTCAACTTCTCCCAGCACTTCGCGCAACAAGTCGGCACAGGCGCTAATGGTCGGCGCTTCAAACAGTATGGAAATCGGATAATCCACGCCGTAGGTTTGCTGTATTTTTGCGAATAAACGTACTGCCACAAGAGAATGACCACCCAGGTCGAAAAAGCTGTCCTGGGTGCCTACCTGATCTACGCCGAGTAGCTCTTCCCAAAATCCGACCAGGGTCAGTTCAATGTCATCTTTGGGTTCCACATAGTCGTTATCCAGTTCGGGTCTTGCAAACTTGGTGTCATCGCTTTGTTGGTGCATCGCCGCCGCGCTTGCATCGATTTCCTCTATCAGTGAATCCAGTTGCAGGGATGAAATGATGATTTGGGAGTCGATAGCCTGTTGTAGCACCCTGAACAAACTCTGAACACCCTCATCTGGCAAGATGCCCTGCGATAAATTGTGCTGGAAGGCCAGTTCAGCAGGTGATAATTGTTTGAACTCGACATCGCCAGATGAAGCTGAAGAGCTGTCCTTCTCCAGAACAAGATGCGTATCGGGTGCGGAGAAGTCTATGATGCCGTCTATTTTCTTGATGGTTAGCTTGCTCACTTCTACCAGAATATTGCCACTTTCGTCGAACAGGCATATATCAAAACTGGCAAAATCGTCGTCGACGTTATTGGCTTTGCTATTCCTCACCCAGCTATATATCTGTTGGGTTAAGGGTTTGAAGTACTTGAAGCTTGCGTAAGAAACCGGCACCCATAAATTCTTGCCTTCTTCACTGTCTTCTCCTGCATAGCCATTGATTAACTGCATGGCGTAGCCAGTTGCAATATCAAGTAGCGCCGGGTGAATTTTATAATCTTCCAGATCGTTCAGGTAGATGTCGGCCAAGGCCAGTCGTGCAACCGACTCCTGTTCGTGGAATCGGGCGTCGCGTAAAACCTGCCAACGCCCTCCGAAATTGAGGTGTGCTTCCTGTGCGGTGCGCATTGCAGGCAGCATTTCTCTGCTTTGCTTTAGATCTAAACGAGTTAGCTTGTCCAGCATGCCTGTCGCGCCTTCGCTCACCGTGGCATCGATTAGTATTCGCGCCTCGGCGTGAGTTTGCCATCCGCGTTCGCCGTTCGCGGCGATTGCTTCGCTCTGAATCGCAAAATCGTAGCCCGCTACGGTTTGTTCAAGTTTCACTCGTGTAAGCACGGTTGTATTTTCGGGCACGTACAAAGCCTTGAGGAATATAAGTTCCTTGATTTCAAATGCCCCGCTTTCCCCACACTCATCAAGAGCCGCTCTTGCCAATTCGAGATAGGCGGTTCCCGGTAGCAAGGATTGATTTTGCCTGGTCCTGTGTTCGTCCAGAACCCACAACTGGTTGCTGGCATAGTGGGCTTTGAAGTAATGCACATCGCGGCCATTCTTAACCTTGCGAATATGGGTTTCAAAGAGCGGAAAGCGCGCATTGCTTTGCTCTTCCCTGGAGGCAGCAACGCCATGGCCCATTTTCGCGGCGCTGTCTGCAGCCATGCCTACTTCGTTCCACACGCCCCAGTTGATGGCCACCGTGTAACCGGCTTCTTTCGCATTGCGTTGTTGGGCGAAAGCATTCAAAAAAGCATTGGCGGCAACATAGTCGATTTGACCGATGGGTGCGATGACTGTCGAGGTGGATGAGAAGAGAATGAAAAAATCAAGCTTCGCACCGCGGAATACTTCATCCAGTACCAGTGTGCCATAGATTTTTGGTGCAAAAACCGCTTCCATCTCTCCCTGATTTTTCATTTGAATCAGGCCATCGCTGACGATACCCGCACCATGAATCACGCCAGAAATTTCGCCGTATTGTGCACTAGCCTCCTGAACAATTTCTTTCATGCGATCAGAATCAGTCACATCACCACTATAAACTTGAACTTCAGCACCTAAGTCTTCTAGCTTACGCAGTTTTCCGATGGCCACACTGATTTTATCGTCGGAGCCGTGTTCTTTCAGCCAACTCGACCATTCAGTTCTTTCCGGAAGTGGCGTGCGGTTGACCAGTACCAATTTAGCCCTTTTTTGTTCCGCGAGGGCCTGTGCCATAACATATCCGATACCACCCAAACCGCCGGTAATTAAAGTGACACATCCATCTGGCAAGCGACTCGCTAGCCTGTTCGTATCGGCGTTTTCGTTTAGAGCCAGGTGTTCAAAATGCTGTTGATAGCGCACCCCGTCTCGATAGGCGTATAAGCCTGTTTCCGCCGGGGCATGTAGCTCCCTGGAAATCAATTCGGCAATATCCGTGGGTAGTTCTATGTCCTCTTTCCTGGCTCCAAAGAATTTGGTTCTAACTGTTTTTTGCGGTAGCTGTACATCTATGCAGGCAACGCTGACATGAGGAAATTCTCTGGGAATGACTTTACAGGGCCCCAGAACAGTCGATTTTTCGGGGTAGGGCAGTGATTCATCGGTCACTTGCTGCATGCCGTTGGCATAGACCAGCATGTGCAACTTGCGCTCGACCAGGCCTTCATCAGCCATGGCACGGGCAAAAAAGAACAGGCTGTAAAAACCGTGCTCCTGATTACGATGCAAAAAACTGGAGCCCGGACGAAAGCTCTCTTCCCGGGTGAGCAGCCACAGATGTAATAGTTTGTCTGGGAAATTGCCGCTGGCCAACAGGTCTTTTACCAGTGCACTATAGGATTCCAGGCCAGATTCGGGGGACAGGCGATAGTCTTCAGCATTGACCTGGTAATAGGCATCGCCTTCGCTGACACAAATAACTTTGTGTCCTTCGTCGCGCAGCTTTTTGACCGAATCCTGGCCAATGCCGCTATCGTCTAAAAATACCAGCCAGGTTTTTTTGCCATCGGGCTTCGGCAGTACTCCCTGCTGTATCCATACGGGCTTGTTATACCACTGCGCCGGATCCTCGAGTTTTTCCAGTGCTGCAAAGGCTTGACCGCTCTCCCTGGCCGGAACGCCAGGTGCTATCCAGTAGCTGTTATGGATAAACGCATAGGTGGGTAGCGGAATCCTGAGGCGTCGACTGTCGCCCCACAACTGCTCTCTTGTCAGGGGCAGGCCCACCGCCCACAGACGGCCAAAAACCGTATAAAAATAACTGTCGTCGGGGGTTTCCTCTTTCGAGTGTCGCAAAGTCGAAAAAACACGCTGTGCCGGCGCCTCGGGATTTTGACGTGTCAGCGAGCCCAGGGTATTGCCGGGCCCCACTTCCAGGAAGATTCGACCCTCCTGTTGCAACAAGGTGTTGATGCCATCAGCGAAACGCACCGTATTGCGCAAATGTTTTACCCAGTATTCCGGATCGGTGGCTTCTTCCGCCTTAATCCAGGTACCGGTGTAATTCGATATGAACTTCATCTTCGGCGCGGTCAACTTTATGCTGCGCAAATAGTCGCCGAAGGGTTTCATTATGCCTTCCAGCAGCCAGGAATGAGCAGCTATATTAATGCGCACGGGGGTGTTATCTATATTCAATGCCGTGAGCTTTTCGGAAAGTTCGGCCAGGTCCTGTTTTGTGCCGGAGGCTACCGAAAGTTCGGGGCTGTTGATTGCCGCAAGCGCCAGTTTTTCATGCAAGTGGGGACGCAATTCTTCTACCGGCAACTGTACGGCCAACATCCCGCCTTCCGGCACGTCATCCATCAATTGACCGCGTAGCAATACCAGGCCCACGCCGTCCTCAAAGCTAAAGACTTCCGCGAGGCAGGCCGCCGTATTTTCACCCATACTGTGGCCGATCAAAGCACTGGGCTCCACGCCTTTGGATATCCATAATTTTGCCAACGCGTATTCCACCAGAAAAATAAGCGGCAACTGTATCGAGGGTTTCTGTAAATCCAGTTCAACGCTGTCGGATTTTTGCGCCCCGACAAAGAGAAAATTTTTGTAGTCGAGTCCGGTCCTTTTTGTCAGTACGTCGAAACCAGCGTCCATGTGCTTTCTGAAGACGTTTTCCGTTTCGTATAAGTCGAGCCCCATATCTGCATACTGTGCGCCGCCACCGGGTAACATGAAAACTACGCTTTTTTCCTCGCCGTCGGCGGCATGGGTGAATACCCGACGCTGGTCATTGCTTTCCAATATGGCGATGGCTTCCTCCCGATCGCGCACCGCCAGAACGCGACGATGCTCAAAGCTCTCACGGCCTTCCAGCAAGCTGTAGGCCATATCGGCCATATTTACATCGTTGCGTTCCTTCAGGAACCTGGCCAGTTTCTGCCCATAAGCATCCAGGGATTTTCTGTTTTTTGCAGAAAACGAGATTAAATGATGACTCCCGTCGAAGCCGCCAGAAGGTTCCTGTGCGGGTGCTTCTTCTAAAATGACGAAAGCATTGGTACCACCCACGCCCAGGGAATTTACCGCGGCTCTGCGTGGTTCGCTACCGCGCTCCCAGGTTTTTAGTTTGTCATTAACGTAGAAAGGCGATGGGGCGAAATCGATGGTCGGGTTGGGCGCTTCATAGTTGAGATTGGGGGGGATCTCCCTGTTTTCCAGCGACAGGCTGGCTTTTATAATACTGGCAACACCGGCAGCGGTATCGAGATGGCCGATATTTGATTTTACCGAAGCCAGTCCGCAAAATCCTTTGCGATCTGTCGTTTCGTTGAAGGCAGCGGTCAGCGCGGCCACTTCGATCGGGTCACCAACCGGCGTGCCGGTACCATGACATTCTACGTACTCGATCGAGTCGGCGTTGATATCGGCAATTTCCATGGCTTCGGTAATGGCCTGTGCCTGGCCCTCTACGCTGGGGGCCAGGTAACCCACCTTGCTCGAACCATCATTGTTAATGGCAGTACCGATAATAACGGCATGAATATGGTCGCCATCGGCTATGGCGTCTTCCAGGCGGCGCAGTACCAATACGCCTGTTCCACTGCCAAAAATGGTGCCTTTCGAACGATGGTCGAAGGGTCGACAATGGCCATCCGGGGATAAAATTTCACCTTCCCTATACATATAGCCCTGGTGATGTGGCAGTTCGATAGTCACTCCACCTGCGAGCGCCATATCACACTCTTCACTCAACAGGCTTTGGCAGGCCAGATGAGTCGCCACGGAGGAGGTTGAACAGGCCGTTTGCACATTGACGCTGGGGCCTTTGAGATTGAAATTGTAAGAGACCCGCGTGGCAAGAAAGTCTTTATCGTTGCCCGTATGGCGTAATAGAAACATGCCCACTGAATTGACCAGTTCCGGGTTGGTTATAATATTCTGCGCAAAATAGGCGGCCATACCCGAACCGGCAAAAACGCCTATGGCGCCGTCAAATTTTGAAGGCGGGTGCCCGGCACGCTCCAGGGCTTCCCAGCAGCATTCATAAAACTGCCGGTGTTGCGGGTCGAGAATGCCGGCTTCTTTGGGACTGAAACCAAAAAAGTCCGGGTCGAACTGCTCCATATCATCCAGATGGGCACCGGCTTTGACATAGTGGGGATTTTTCAGCAATCCCGGCGAGACGCCAGCTGCCGTCATTTGCTCGTCACTATAAAATTTTACTGATTCTATGCCGCTACGCAGGTTGTGCCAGTACTCGTCGGAATTGCTTGCCCCCGGAACCCGGTTGGCCAGGCCCACTATAGCGATGCCATAACCGCCGATATCATCAGTTTCTGAATTACTCATTATCTCGATCTATTTTTCTGGTTGGGTAAAGAATTCACGTCTGGTGGTGGCTCTTGCCAACACCCCACAAACTTAAAATACTATTTCCAGAAACAAAGAAACCCCTGATAAATCACGGAGGTTTCCTGTTTACATCGGCAGTCCTTCAAACAACTGCATTTTACTGAAAACTACCTACATTTCCTGTGTACTGCATCATTCAGCCTTCGTCATCCTCGACGAAAAGATTGAGCTTACTTTCTTCCACGCTTACGCAAACCCATACGCTCTCTTCGGCGCGAGGCACGATCACTACTCTTCTTCAAAGATTCGTTCTTGCCATCGGAATTCAAAAAATCGGTGAGTGATTTTATGGTTGGAAAGCGATACAAATCGGTTAGCGATATTGGTTTGTCTACCTGTGCTTTGAGCAATTGATGCACGCGAACAATCAATAGCGAGTGCCCACCCAAATCGAAGAAATTGTCGTTAACGCCTACCTTGTCCAGCTTCAAGGTGTTTTGCCAAACATCGACAATGGTTTGCTGCAATTCATCTTCGGGTGCTTCGTATGCCACCACAGAAGATTGCGCTTGACCCGGTACGGGGAGCTGCTTTCTGTCGAGCTTGCCATTGGGTGTGAGCGGCATCGACTCAAGCATAATCACATCGTTGGGCACCATGTATTCCGGCAAGCTTTTGCGTAGGTGTTCGCGCAATTCG
>CAXBMV010000146.1:0-7048 GCA_963976575.1 uncultured Gammaproteobacteria bacterium
GAAAGCGCCCAGGCGTGCCCAGATACCCCATTCAGGTACGATGAAAAAATCTTCGTTTAATATGCTCGAAACCGAATGAGCCAGGGTTAACACCGGCGCCATGGCCGAATCGATTGGAGTTACCTGTGGTGTGCCAACACCGATAGCGGTAGGACCGATTAAGACGATTTTATTCTTGTACTTCTCAATTGGAATCTTGCCGGTAAAAACGTCGTAATAGGAATCGACCGGGAAGGCGGGGAAGCCCTGTTCACCTGAGTAGTAAAAGGTGTTCATTTGCAACTGGGTATCGGTCTTTATAGTCAAGCTGCCGAGTTCCACGCTTTCTGCCAGGTTTACCTTGATATCATTATTATCAAGGTTCAGGCTCTTGGCCGCTATTTGCAGCGACATGGAAGGATAGAAGCGGTCATAATGCTTCAGCACCAGTGGTTCCGAGCGCACACCACCATCGATATCCTGCACGCCGTTCAAATGCCCTATGGCCGAAGCGTAGGGGCCAATTTCGGGGATGGGTGGCAGGGCGGCTACGGTGGTAATTGGAAATAATCCCTGGCTTTGAGCGGAAACCCGGTCACGAATCTGGCTTAGCGAATTCTGCAATACATAACTGGGTAGTTCGGTATCCGGTTTGCCTCGTGGAACGCCCAGAATAAATATGGTCGCGAGCACGACGTTTCTGGCCTGCTGCATGCTGGTAGCCAGCCTGGCGTCGGTATTGAGAGATTGCTCGGCGTCGAATAAACGCGCCTTTAGCGTTTCAATATCCTGACTGAGACGCGTATTTATGCTGGATTGACGGTAAAATTTTAATATTTCGGCAACCGACTTGTTTTTGCTATCAAATTCGAGCATTGCTGCAAGTGCATCAATGTCGGCAGGGGCATCGTTAAAACTCGCCTTGGAAAAGAATTCGATCAAATCCTTGATATATAAACTGCCGGGTGTAGATCTCTGGTCCATGGCCAGCGCCCAATATTGGCAATACTCTCATCGTCTATGGCGATAATCGCAATCTTTTCAGAAGGTTTACGGTCTGTGGACCTTACGCCCCAGTCATAAGCGGACCTTTCCAGACTTTGAAAACTCGCTGAACCGGAGAATACGACGACAATAGCGGTTATTATAAAAGCAGCGAACCAGTCGCTACTCCAAAAGCGGGTTTTCATACCTTCTCCATATTATCGATTATTATTGCTCGCTCTGCCATGGTGCCTCGGCTGGTATAGCGATTTACTCCGGGTCTGCGGGGAACCCGAAAGCTATTAATTTCAATTATTTGCGAGTACTGATTGTTGCTATTCAGCCAGCTACTCCCCAGTTTTTCTACAGCATCGCAATGAATTTCAACTATAAGGTTGTATGCGCCTTTTTACCAGTGTTAAGCAGCAAAAAGTTACCATAAGAATTGGTAAACAGTTCACCTTTAGAATAAGCTTTTGCCAATGCATATGAACATAATTGTCCCAGCTATAAAACAGGCTTGATGCAATGTCAGAGCTGCTCGAAAGAATTGATCGACTAAACGAAATTGGTGTCGCGCTGTCTGCGGAAAATAATACGCAGAAATTGCTCGAGCTAATCATGCTTGGGGCCAAATCGCTCACCCATGCGGATGCCGGTTCGCTGTACTTTGTAAAAGAGCAGGCACTTAGCTTTGAAATCATATCCAATGATTCACTGAATATACAGATGGGGGGAAGTTCAGGAAATGAAATCACCTTCCCCGATATCCCGCTTGTACTGAATGATAAGGATAACCACAGCAATGTGGTTACGCATTGCGTTCTTAGCGGCGACACCATCAATATCGCCGATGCCTACAACGAGGATGGCTTCGATTTCACTGGAACACGTAATTTTGATAGCCAGACCGGTTATAGAACCCAGTCCATGCTGACTTTTCCGCTCAAAGACCACGAGCAGGAAATTATCGGTGTGCTTCAGTTAATCAATGCGAAAAACCCGCACACGAATGAAGTGATAGCTTTTAGTGAAATTGAGCAGCAGCTTGCCGAGTCGCTCGCATCGCAGGCAGCGGTTGCCTTAACACAGCGCCGACTGATTACTGAGCTCCAGGTATTATTCGAGTCCTTCATCAAGATGATTGCATCCGCCATCGATGACAAGTCACCTTATACCGGAGGGCATTGCCGCCGCATTCCGGTTTTAACCATGATGTTGGCCGAGGCTACAGACAAGGCCGATAAAGGACCGCTTAAGGATTTTCGTATTACCGAAAAGGATCGGTACGAGCTGGAAACAGCGGCCTGGTTGCACGATTGTGGAAAAGTAGTTACGCCCGAGTACGTAATGGACAAGGCGACCAAGCTGGAGACAATTTACGATCGAATTCAGTCGGTTGAAACTCGCTTTGAGTTATTGCTGCGTGATGCTGAGATCGACTATCTGCGAGCTTGCCTGGAAAATGGCAATAATTCGGAGTCCGTTGGAAAGTTAAAATCCGAGTACGAAGCCCGTTGTTTGCAATATCGTGCCGATCTGGAGTTTTTACACAATACCAATATCGGTGGCGAGTTCATGTCTGATGAGGATGTGGCGCGCGTGGAAATGCTGTCGTCGGTGATATGGACCGATATGCAGGGTAAACAGCGGCCATTACTCGATGCTGACGAAATTAAAAATCTGAGTATTAAACGAGGAACTCTTAACGACGATGAGAGGGAAGTGATTAACAACCATATCGTGGCTACGATAAAAATGCTCGAATCGCTTCCTTTCCCGAAAAACCTGCAAAACGTACCCGAGTATGCCGGTGGACATCACGAGAAGATGGATGGAACTGGTTATCCGCGAGGATTGCGCAAAGAGGAAATGTCGGTGCAGGCACGTATCATGGCAGTCGCCGATATATTTGAAGCGCTTACAGCAAGTGATCGGCCATATAAACAGGGGAAAAAGCTATCCGAATGTTTGAAAATTATGGGATTCATGAAAAAAGACAATCATATAGACCCGGATATCTTCGATATTTTTATCGACCAGCAAGTATACCTAGATTACGCAGAGGAGTTTCTCGATCCGGAACAAATCGATGATATCGATGTCAGCAGAATTCCGGGTTACATCAATTAGAAAGCGGTAGCGGTCCGCCCGGTTAGGCTACTGGGTTTCGAGATCGGAAGGTTCCGCACTATCGACTCCGTCTTTAAGCACGTAAGACTCAATGTCTTTTTCATTCAGCAGGAAGGAGGCCGCCGAGCTGCGTCTGCCGGTGTCGCAGTAAATTACATATTTTTTCTCCGCGTCCAGCGAATTAGCCTTCATGCGCAGGAATATCAGCGGAATATTAATACTACCCTTGATGTGTTTGGCCTTATGCTCCGCCGGAAGGCGCACATCAAACCAGATGGCGCCAGCGGCTACCAACTTGGCCGCCTCATCGTAATCAACCCAGTTGAGCAGAGGTTCGTTCAGCAGCGAATTGAAGTCTTCCTTGTTCAGGCGCATCAGGTGGCCATCATTCAACATAGTGATGGTTGCATTGCGCTTCGAATCAGAAATCAATGCTTCTTCACCAAAGCTGTCACCAACCGACAGGGTTGCAAGCTTGACGCCACCAGGGTTAGCTGGAGTCGAGCGTGTGACCAGGCAGCGACCCTCCTTGATGATGTAGAAATAATCGCCATCCTCGTCCTGTTCGATGACTTTATCGCCAGGCTTGTATGTGACCGACTCCATGCGCATGAACATTGCCTGGATATTAGCCGGCGGAATTCTGTGAAAAGCCCTGGTCTGCAGAATACGTGTCATCCAGTCGGTTTCATCGTCGTCTTCGTTTAAATCCTCAACCGCATAACTACCGGTCTGATCCCAGGTCAGCATGATATCCAGCATATCGCTGTTGATCTTGGTGACTACTGCGAGTGATTTAGCGCGGGCCGAAACCGGCCTCGGGAAGCCATGAGCCAAAGGCTGCAGGCCTTCGGCTGTGCCGGCCTTTATGACCTTGATGACTTTTTTATCCTGTATTAACTCGATTTCCCCCTTGATGACATAAATATGGCATTTGTCCATGTCACCTTTTTTGAATACGTAATGCCCGGGCTGAACGGCGGTTGCCGAAATTTTCTTGATTAAGTCCTGGACGTTTTCGGGGTTCAGTGAATTGATCGGTGAAAAAGATTTTATCTGTTTGGGATCAATTTCTAGGCTCATATCTTAGTTCTGCGGATTCCAGGAGGTATGCTGTATAGCCATGTATTTTGGCTGTTGAAATCGGATAAAGCAACTCTTCCGGGTAATTTAACAATCTGTACCGAGGTCGGACTATTTGTGTACAAGCTGCTAACCCGACTGGCTGGTGATATCCACATAGAGCTTCAATTGCTGGCCCGGTTGCAGGTACTTTCCAATCTCGTTCCAACGCTTAATATCAGCCACGCGAATATTGAAACGATCGGCAATCAGGTAGAGCGAGTCGCCTTTGCGCACGGTATAACGAAGAGCGTGCAGCGGCTGGTCGGGACTGGCCCGCTCCAGGCTGACCGGTTGCGCGACCGCGCTCGAAGTCCAGACGACCAGTTTTTGACCGACGCGCAGGGTGTCGATAGGGGCGATTCCATTCCACTTGGCCAGAGCCTGGGTAGATACGCCGTAACTGCGAGAAATACTCCACAGGCTTTGCCCGGATCGCACCATGTGTTCTGTTTTACTTCCCTTTCGGTCGGTGTTCTGAATTTTCTCGATGCGTGAGTTTTTACTCATGGTGTAGGTTTTAATCGAACGTGTTGCTGTCGGCACCATCAGGTACTTACCGGCGCGTATTTGCGTGCCGCGAATTTTATTCACTTCTCGAATAAGTGCCGTAGTAGTGCGATATTTTTCCGATATCTGGCTGAGAGTTTCACCATTTTTAATTTTATGCCTAACCCAGTTTATACGCTTGTTGTCGGGTAACTCGGCAATATTCTGTTTGAAGAGTTCCGATTTTTCGCGTGGTAAGAGGAGTCGGTGCGGTCCTTCGGGTGCTGTAGCCCAGCGGTTGAAAGCCGGGTTTAGCTGGTAAAGTTCATTGACTGTTATTCCGGCCAGATCGGCGGCCAGGGCAAGGTCTATCTGGCCATCCAATTCGACGATTTCATAACTGACCTGATTGCCCACCGGTACCAGGTTGAGCTGGTACTTTTCCGGATCGCTAAACAATTCTTTGAGTGCAAGTAATTTCGGTACATAAGCTCGGGTTTCATTACGGATATTGGTCAGACTCCAGAAATCGGTAGCGCGATTACGTTTCTGGTTATAGCGTACCGCACCGCGGATTCTGCCCGGACCGGCATTATAGGCGGCCAGGGCCAACTCCCAGTCACCGTCGAATTGTTGCGACAGGCTGTCGAGATAGTGAATTGCTGCGCGAGTCGATTCGACGATATCGCGACGCCCGTCGTACCACCAGTTTTGTTTTAGTCCCAGAAACTTACCGGTAGAGGGAATGATTTGCCACATGCCTGAAGCACGTCCATGCGAATAGGCAAACGCCTGGTAGGCAGACTCAACGATTGGTAACAGGGCAAGTTCACTGGGCATGCCACGCCGCTCCAGCTCTTCAAGCACAAAGGGAAGAATAGGGCGCGCGCGTTCCATCACTCTTTGCAGATAACCATGATGATCGAGATACCAGTTGAGCTGCGCCTCTATGCGCTTGTTCATAATAGGTTCCAGTTGCATTCCCTGTTGCAACCGATACCAGGCATCAGAACTGTTTTGTATTTCCTGCAAATGCATTTCTATGTCCGCGACCGCGCTGGCCTCGGCTATCTGCTGTTGTTCTATATCGAATTCGAATGTCTCAGCCTGAAGTTCGATCTCCAGGTCATGGGAAATTATGGCCAGAACATCGATTGGGGCGTAAGCCAGTGAGTTTTCTGTGTCCAGATCAAGCTGGTTCACTTCCTCGGAAATCTGTTCCTGCAAGTCAGAGATTTGCGCTTGCGGCGCAGGGGGTGGCAATGCCTGTTGCCCCAAATTGAGGCTGCTACATCCACCAATGAGTAATGCCATCAACAGCATTGACAGGTATTGAATGGGGCTGCATAACGGTATTTGCCTGATTATCATTAGTATCGCATTGCCTTAATGGCTAAAATGTCGCCAATTGTACAGTGCGGACAGTAACTTTCAAATGAGATTTTCGCGACAAACTACTGAAAGCAAAGGAATTGCTTATATCGATGAATGGTATCAAGGGGATACTGGCCAGTACCTGTTCGAACAGATCCAGGAGCGGGTTAGTCCATTATTAACCACCACTTTTGGCTATTATTCGCTGCAAGTGGGTTGTACCGGTCTTTCCGCCAGATTACTCGAGAGCTGCAGGGTGAAGCACCAGTTTACCCTGGAGCAATGTTTACCAGGGTCCGATATCAGGGCCTGTCCGGCGCTGTTGCCGATTGCAAGCGATAGTGTCGATCTGGTTGTACTAATGCATCATTTATCTAATACGGCTGAACCCCATGCCATTCTCAGAGAGGCATTTCGGGTTTTAATCCCTGAAGGCAAACTGATTATTATAGATTTCAATCCTGTGTCCTTGTGGGGTATACGACATTTCTTCCAGGCCTGGCTGGAAAAAGCGCCGTGGAACGGTCACTATTACACGGCCAGCAGGCTCAACGACTGGATGAATCTGCTTGGTTTTGATCAATACAGGCATTATCGCCTGGGGTATCTGCCTCCAATCCAGAAGATTTCGATAACGCGTCGTCTTGGCTGGCTGGAAAAAGGAATGAAAAACTGGTTACCCATGCTGTCTGCGATTAACGTCCTGGTTTATAGCAAAAACATATCGCCAATGACGCCGGTGCGCCATCGCTGGGTGACGCGCAAGCTTTTGCCGCGCAAAGTAGCCAGACCGAGTGTCGGTCATGGCATGAACAAAGAACAGTAACGGGTTGCGACGGCAGCAGGTAATTCAATGCAGGATAAAGTGATTATGTACACCGATGGGGCTTGCCGTGGGAACCCCGGAGTGGGTGGCTGGGGTGCTGTTTTAAATTATCAGCAAAAGCGCAAGATGCTAAATGGCTAC
>CAXBMV010000147.1:0-7032 GCA_963976575.1 uncultured Gammaproteobacteria bacterium
GTATACCTTGACCATCTTCAGTACGCCGGGCTTGAGATCATCGCCAGCAGTTACCTTTTTCTTCTTTTCCAGGAAAAGCGAGTCGAAGGCGCCGCGTTGGGCCTCGAGCTGATCATTCAGACTTTCCAGCTGCTTCGCCAGCTTGTCATCGACCACGCGAATCTTGGCCCATTGATCACGTCCGATAGTTTCGAGGTAATCGTCTGTAATCACGCCGTTCTTCTTCATGCCGCCGGGCCCGCCACTGGCTTTCTTGCCGGTGATCAGGCGTGCAACACGCTGGTAGATATTCTCTTCGATGATACGGAACTGATCGTCCAGATCCTTCTTCAGAGATTCGATTTCGGCGCGCTCGTTATCCAGTGCACGGGCGTCTTTTTCGACACCGTCACGGGTAAAAACGCGCACATCGACGACGGTACCGGTAACGCCGGACTTCATGCGCAGCGAGGTATCTTTCACGTCTGATGCTTTCTCACCGAATATGGCACGTAGCAGCTTCTCTTCCGGCGTCAACTGGGTTTCACCCTTGGGAGTTACCTTGCCGACGAGGATATCGCCGGGCTTCACTTCGGCACCAACGTAGACCACACCAGATTCGTCCAGCTTGGACAGCAGGCCTTCGCTGACATTCGGAATATCCGCGGTAATTTCTTCCGATCCCAGTTTGGTGTCGCGTGCCAGACAGCTCAGCTCCTCGATATGAATCGTGGTAAAGCGATCTTCTTTGACAACGCGCTCTGACAACAGGATCGAGTCTTCGAAGTTGTAGCCATTCCAGGGCATGAAGGCAACCTGCATATTCTGCCCCAGCGCCAGTTCACCCAGGTCGGTGGAAGCACCGTCGGCGAGCACGTCACCCTTTTCAATACTGTCGCCCGGCTTAACCAGCGGCTTTTGATTGATACAGGTGTTCTGGTTAGAACGTGTGTACTTGGTGAAATTATAAATATCCACGCCGGGTTCGCCGGCACTGGTTTCGTCATCATGGACACGTACAACCACACGACTGGCATCGACCGAGTCGATGATACCGCCGCGACGCGCAGTCACGGTAGTGCCCGAGTCGATGGCAACCTTGCGCTCCATGCCGGTGCCGACCAATGGCTTTTCAGCACGCAGACAGGGCACGGCCTGACGCTGCATGTTGGAACCCATCAATGCGCGGTTAGCATCGTCGTGCTCGAGGAATGGGATCAATGAAGCGGCCACCGAAACGATCTGCTTCGGCGAAACGTCCATGTAATCAATCTTGTCCGGGGTCGACAGAATCGACTCGTTCTGGTGACGACAGGGAATCAAGTCTTCGATCATGGCGCCTTTCTTGTCCAGGTTCACGTTCGCCTGGGCAATCGAGTACTGGCTTTCCTCAATCGCGGAAAGATATTCGACGTCGTTGGTAACTTTGCCGTTGATCACCTTGCGGTACGGGGTCTCGAGAAATCCGTAATGATTGGTACGCGCATACACAGACAGAGAGTTGATCAGACCGATGTTTGGTCCTTCAGGCGTCTCGATCGGGCATACCCGTCCGTAGTGCGTCGGGTGTACGTCGCGCACTTCGAAACCGGCGCGTTCACGTGTCAAACCACCCGGGCCGAGTGCAGAAACACGACGCTTGTGGGTTACTTCCGACAGCGGATTGTTCTGATCCATGAACTGGGATAACTGGCTCGAGCCAAAGAATTCCTTGACCGCGGCCGCTACCGGCTTGGCATTGATAATATCCTGCGGCATCAAGCCTTCTGACTCGACCAGGCCGAGGCGATCACGCACAGCGCGCTCGACGCGCACGATACCGGTACGAAAAGCATTTTCAGCCATTTCGCCGACACTGCGGATACGACGGTTGCCGAGGTGATCGATATCGTCGACATGGCCATTACCATTGCGTATATCGATCAACACCTTCATTACGTCGACTATGTCTTCGGTCGACAGTACACCTTCGCCTTCGATGCCTTCACGGCTGAGACGACGGTTGAATTTCATCCTTCCAACTTCGGACAGGTCATAACGCTCGGCATTGAAGAACAGGTTCTGGAACAGGTTCTCTGCCGACTCGCGTGTGGGCGGCTCGCCCGGACGCATCATGCGGTAGACTTCCACCTTGGCTTCGAGATCATTGGTGGTTGGGTCCAGCGCCAGAGAGTTGGAAATATAAGGCCCACGATCCACCTCATTGGTGAAGATCGTCTTGATTTGCTTGATACCCTTGTCGCGTATCAAACCCAACAACTCTTCGCTGATTTCATCGTTAGCGCTGGCAAATATTTCGCCAGTCTCTTCGTCAACCAGATTCTCCGAGAGAATCTTGCCAACCACAAAATCGTCGGGCACGGCCAGATTCTTGGCGCCCGATTTTTTCAAATCCTTGATATGCAAAGCGGTGATACGACGACCCTGCTGTACCAGAACCTTGTCCTTGACCTTGATATCAAAAGTCGCGGTGTCGCCCTTGAGCCAGTCTGGAACCAGCGCCATGTCGATACCGTTTTTCTTGATCTTGAAAATATTGTGCTCGAAAAACATGTCGAGCATCTGCACATTGTCGAAACCGAGCGCGCGCAGCAGTATGCTGGCAGGCAGCTTGCGGCGTCTGTCGATACGCACGAACAACGAGTCCTTGGGATCGAATTCGAAATCCAGCCAGGAACCGCGATAAGGGATAACGCGTGCAGAAAATAACAACTTGCCCGAAGAGTGAGACTTGCCACGATCGTGGTCGAAGAACACACCCGGGGAACGATGCAACTGGGAAACGATAACGCGCTCTGTACCATTGATAACAAATGTTCCGTTATCGGTCATCAGAGGCATTTCACCCATGTAGACTTCCTGTTCCTTGATATCCTTGACCGAACGATTCTTGGCCGAGGCTTCCTTATCGTAAATTACCAGGCGTACCAGTACGCGCAGCGGTGCGGCGTAGGTAAGACCGCGAATTTGACATTCCTTGACGTCAAACACGGGCTCGCTGATGCGGTAACTGACATATTCCAGTTCGACATTGCCGGAAAAACTGATGATCGGAAATATCGACTCGAAAGCACGCTGCAGGCCGGTGCCTTCCTGCTTGCCGTCCGGGTTCAGAAAACGCTTATAGGAGTCTGTTTGTATCGCGAGCAGATAAGGTTCATCGATCACTGCCGGGCGTTTGCCAAAATCCCTGCGGATACGTTTTTTCTCAGTAAATGAGTATGCCATTTATAGTCACCATTAATAACGTTTTCATCTCACGGTTGCGAACCGGCGGTCCGCAACGACAAGCGCGCGCGGGCCGATGGCTATCCAGCCATCAGCCCGAGCTGATAAGTATTGGGTACGAATACCCGACAACCGCGAATTACTTCAGTTCGACGGTTGCGCCAGCTTCTTCAAGCTGCTTCTTCAGTTCCTCGGCTTCGCTCTTGGAAGCTGCTTCCTTGATCGTAGTCGGTGCGCTTTCTACCATGTCCTTGGCTTCTTTCAGACCAAGTCCGGTAATTGCACGAACCGCTTTGATAACACCAACCTTCTTGTCACCAAAACCCGCCAGAACAACATCGAACTCGTCCTGCTCGGCAGCCGGAGCTGCGTCACCAGCGGCGGCGGCCGGAGCTGCTGCTACTGCTGCTGCGGCGGAAACACCAAATTTCTCTTCCATCGCTGCGATTAAGTCGACCACTTCCATGACCGTCATGTTTGATAAAGTTTCCAGAATGTCTTCTTTTGAAACTGCCATTGATTTTCTCCTGATACAGAATTTAAATTAAATTACTTTTGGTCGCGTATTGCGGCTACGGTTCTGGTCAACTTGCCGGGCACTTCATTCATAGTGCGCGCCAGTTTCTCTACCGGAGCTTTCATCACGGCCATCAGCATGCTGATAGCTTGATCATAGGTTGGCATAGAAGCCAGTCGCTTGATCTCCGAAGGATCCAGCAGCTCTCCGCCAAAGGCGATAAGCTTTACGACAAGTTTCTTATTGTCTTTTGCATATTTGTCCAGAACCCGCGCGGCTCCGCCCGGCTCTTCCATCGAAAATGCATAGACCATCTGACCCTGCAACGCTGAACTCATGCAATCGTAGTCGGTCCCTTCAAATGCACGCTTGGCCAGAGTATTCTTGACCACACGCATTTGAACGTTTGACTCGCGAGCATTGACACGTAACTGGGTCATCTCACCAACTGTCAAGCCTTGATACTCGGCGGCAATTACAGAATGTGCCTGTGACGCAACCGCGGCTACTTCACTGACTACAGACTGCTTTTGCTGGAGTGTTAAAGGCATATAGTTCTCCTGATTAAGTGAACGTTAAACTACCGGACTAATGTCCAGTCCTGCTTCCCTTTGCGATATCGCTATCGTTGTCCTACGACCTCTTAACCAGGTAATCCTGTCTCGGAAGATCGTCTACGCAGGAAATTAAGACACTCCCTGATAATTCAGGAAGCCTCACCCACGGTCTTTGACGAGAGGCCCGCAAAATGCCAGGCCAACTCAAAGATCCAATTTAGTCTCGTTCCCACCCGGGCAGAAACGACACTGTGAAACGTAATCCCGGAAAACCAGCAAGGCTTATCCAGGATATTAAAAATACTGTCCTACTTAACGCTCAACGACGCCGGGTCAACGGAAATTCCGACACCCATCGTGGTTGATATAGATACCTTCTTCAGGTAAATGCCTTTGGACGAAGTCGGTTTGGCCCTTTTCAGGTCGTTGAGCAGGAATTCAAGATTCTCACGCAACTGCACCGCTTCGAAGCTGGACTTGCCAATGGTGCAATGAATAATGCCACCTTTGTCGGTACGATAACGCACCTGTCCGGCCTTGGCGTTCTTCACGGCTGTAGCCACATCCGCAGAAACGGTACCCACTTTCGGGTTAGGCATCAGACCACGCGGACCCAGTACCTGGCCCAGCTGACCTACCACACCCATCGCATCCGGGCTGGCGATAACCACATCGTAATTCAGGTCACCAGCTTTCATCGTATCGGCCAGTTCCTGCATGCCGACTACATCGGCGCCGGCCTGTTTGGCCAGCTCGGCGTTATCACCCTGGGTGAATACTGCAACACGCACAGTCTTGCCGGTACCATTAGGTAACACGCTGGAGCCACGTACGTTTTGATCCGATTTACGCGGATCTACACCGAGGTTGATCGCCGCATCTACCGATTCGTCGAACTTGGCGGTACTGGTCTCTTTCAGTAAGGCCAGACCTTCGTCGATTGCATATTGACGCTCACTGTCGATCTTGCTGCGCAGCTCAAGAGTGCGTTTGGACATCTTAGCCATGCTACATACCCTCTACGTTCAAGCCCATGGCGCGCGCACTGCCGGCGATAATACGCACGGCCGCTTCCATGTCATTGGCATTCAAATCAACCATTTTGGTCGTGGCGATTTCTTCCAGCTGGGCACGGGTAACCGTACCAACCTTGTTACTGTTCGGAGTTCCGCTACCCTTGGTAATACCAGCGGCCTTTTTCAGCAGCACAGCTGCCGGCGGGGTCTTGATTTCGAAGGTGAAGCTCTTGTCAGAATAAACCGCGATAACCACCGACAAAGGCATGGCTTTCTCGACATCCTGGGTTTGCGCATTGAAAGCTTTACAAAACTCCATGATGTTAAGTCCGTGCTGACCCAACGCAGGTCCAACCGGCGGACTCGGATTTGCGGCGCCCGCGGGCACTTGCAACTTGATATACTTCTCGATCTTTTTAGCCATTAAGCTATCTCCTGGGTGCAAACGGACTACTCAATTCGCCCTCCCCAATGGGTTTATACCGACCTGTCCGCATTAACGGACAGATATTTCCTACTAGCCTTTCTCGACCTGCCCGAAAGTTAATTCGACCGGGGTAGAACGACCAAAAATCTGTACAGACACCAACATCTTGCTCTTCTCGTAATTGACTTCTTCAACCACGCCATTGAAATCGTTAAACGGCCCGTCATTAACACGAACCACTTCACCGACTTCAAACAAGACTTTCGGACGCGGTCTGTCAACGCCCTCTTCAACACGATTCAATATCGCATCAGCTTCGGCTTCACTGATCGGTGCCGGCTTATCGCTGGTACCACCGATAAAGCCAAGTACCTTGGGCACTTCCTTGACCAGGTGCCAGGTATCGCTATTCATTTCCATTTGCACGAGCACATAGCCCGGGAAAAACTTTCGCTCACTCTTGCGCCGGTTACCTTCACGCATTTCCACGACCTCTTCTGTGGGAACCATGATTTCGCCGAATTTCTCTTTATGCGCCGAGCTTGCAATACGACTGGCGAGCACTTTTTTCACATAAGACTCAAATCCGGAATAGGCATGCACAACATACCAACGCAAGCTGGAGACTGGCTTGACTACGCTTTCTTCTTCGACCGTTTCCTGTTCGTTCGTCATTTGCCTACTCTATGCCAACAACTTGCTGATGCCCCAACCCAGGAGCATATCGATCAGCCACAACATAATTGCGGCCAAAACTACCATGAACAATACCGCTACCGTGGTTTGCAGGGTTTCCTGACGGGTTGGCCAGACGACCTTGCGAACTTCGATGCGGGCATCCTTTACAAAACCGAGACTGCGCTGACCTATGTCAGTAGTAGCGACAATACCAAAGGCAACCGCAACTGCCGCGAGCATGCCAAGCACGCGCAATAAATGCGATTCGTTTTCAAAATAGTAAAACCCGACCACACCGGCGATTAACACCAGCAGGGCTGTCATTAATTTTACCGTATCGAACCCGGATGCTGTCTGTTCGGTCTTGGTGACCACAAAATACCTCGAAAATTCACAATAATGGCAGGACAGGAGGGAATCGAACCCCCAACCTGCGGTTTTGGAGACCGCTGCTCTGCCAGTTGAGCTACTGTCCTAATCTGCTGGCTGGGGTAACCCCACCATCAAACAAAGGGCGGGGATGGTAGCCCATCCCTCGCCCTGATGCAATGGCCTAAACTGACTTATTCAAGAATCTTTGCAACGACGCCAGCACCAACGGTGCGGCCGCCTTCACGGATAGCAAAACGC
>CAXBMV010000148.1:0-7024 GCA_963976575.1 uncultured Gammaproteobacteria bacterium
CTGTTGCTCGAAACAGCAATCAGGGTGGAATGCTAAGTGCGCATTGGCAAAGACGGCGCATTATCCTCGAAAATGTGACGCAGCGCAAAATGCTTTCGGTGTGGCACTGGATGAATAAGGTCATCCATGATTTAATCTATGCCAACTTTGCCGGCGTAACATGGAAAACCAATGAAACCGAGTATATCGCTGTTGTTTGCTTTATTGATCGCCGTGAGCCTGCCCTTTGCCAGCCGGGCCGAATTGCAGGATCAGGGGCTGAACTCGATCATGGAAATCATCGACAAGGCAATCGAATCCATCAATAAAAAATCTGCCGAAAGTGACGGCGAAGCCGATGTGGCTGCCAGAGAGAATGCGGTCGTGGCCGTTATCAACCTGTCGCGCACCCTCGGTACCCTCAGTTATTCGCGGTTGCAATGCGGTGAGGCAGGAGTGCTTGCCGAATTCACCCAGCGAGTGCAACTGGTAGCGGAAGAGAACCGTGACCCGATGCGTGATGCTTTCCAGGAAGGTTTCGATAAGAGCAAGGAAGAAACCACACTACTTTCACAGGACGAGTGCGAACGACTCACCCAGTCACGGCTGCGCCGCGACAAGGCGGTAGATGCGAATGTCGCCGAAGACAAGTCGAAAAAGAAATCTGCAGAGCAAAAGCCCAAAGAAGAGGTGGTCGTACTACCGCCGGAAGATCCCAAATTCAGACAGCTGCGCATTGCCGAGCTATCAGGCCAGCTCGCTTATCGGCGTAAATTCTGTCAGGACGAAAAAGTGTTTAACCGCGATTACAACGAATATCTCGAATCGATTCCCGTCGAGTATCGCGAAGAGGCCAAGAATGCCTACTGGAAAGGCTACAAGCATGGTCAGCGCTTGAATAAAAATTTCACCCGCGAGCAATGCCCGCAAAACGGTTAGTCGCTGTAACTGTCGATTAACAGCAGGATACCGGGAATCGCCAGCACCGCGGACATCAGCGGTACAATAATCTGTCCACTCCCCACCATCATCGGCGCGATGCCGTCCAGACCGACAATGACGCTGGCGCTGATCACCAGACTGCCACCGATAATCGCGCGTATGCTGCGCCGGTTGCCGCGGCGTATTTCCTGTTTCAATGACTCGAGCTGTTTCGGCTTTAATTCGAAGCTCAATTCATCGTTGGCGACCTTGCTCAGCGTTTTGAACAGCATCTGCGGCAGATCGGGAAGATTTTCGGCGATATAGGGCAGGTTCTTCTTGAATCCATTCACCATTGCACGCATGCCCAGTTGCTCGCTCAGCCAGCGCTCCAGAAATGGTTTTGCGGTATCCCAGAGATCGAGTTGCGGGTAAAGCTGACGCCCCAGACCTTCGATATGAAGAAAGGTTTTCTCCAGCAGCAACAGTTGCGGCTGCACTTCCATGTTAAAGCTGCGTGCGGTTTGAAACAGACGAACCAGTAACTGACCGAAGGATATTTCTGCCAGCGGGCGCTGAAACAGGGGTTCACAAACGGCGCGGATCGCAGCTTCGAATTCGTCGATGCGCGTATCTGCGTCCACCCAGCCGGAGTCCACGTGTAGTTCGGCGACGCGGCGATAATCGCGATTGAAAAAAGCGACAAAATTTTCCGCAAGATAGCGTTGATCGGCCTTTGACAGAGACCCCATGATGCCGAAATCCACGGCGATATACTTCGGATTGTCGGGGTCGTCGCGTGAGACAAAAATATTTCCGGGGTGCATGTCGGCATGGAAATAATTGTTGCGAAATACCTGGGTGAAGAAAATTTCCACGCCTTTGCGCGATAATACTTCGAGGTTAATCCCCTGTTCGTGCAATTGCCTGACATCGGAAACGGGGATGCCGTCGATGCGCTCCATTACCAGTACGCGGGGCTTGCAGTAGTCCCAGTAGACTTCGGGAACATACAGGTCGGCCGAGCCTTCGAAGTGTCGGCGTAGCTCGCTGGCGTTGGCAGCCTCACGCACCATGTCGAGTTCATGCAGGATAGTTTTCTCAAACTCGCGCACAATCTGCACAGGTTTGACCCGCGGCGCTTCATCCCAATAGCGCTCGGCCATGTTCGCTAAAAGATAAAGCACTTCGATATCACGCTGAATCTGTTTTTCGATACCGGGGCGAACAATCTTGACCACCACGTCCTGTCCGTCTGGCAAGCGGGCGGCATAAACCTGGGCTATCGAAGCCGAAGCCAGTTCTCTCTCATCGAATGATTCAAAAGCCTGTTGCAAAGGCATGCCGAGCTGCTGCTCGACAATCGAGCGCGCCTGCTGCAATGGAAACGGTGGTACCCGGTCGAGCAGCTTTTCCAGTTCATCGGTAACTTCATCGCCGAGCAAATCACGGCGCGTGGTCATCATCTGGCCGAATTTGATGAATATCGGCCCCAGTTCCTCTATACACAGGCGCAGGCGTTCGGCTTGAGATGATTGTTTGCCGCGAAACCAGTTAAACGGGTTGATCAGACCAAGCACCCGCAGCGGGCGGAAAAAATGTATCGACAGGATAACTTCATCCAGACCATATCGTGCCAGAGTGAAATTAATTCCGATCAGTCGACCAAGGTTTCTAATGAGCATGTTTAGACGTTACGCTTATCGAGCAAGTGCTGCAGCCGCGCCTGGCAATAGTCGACGCGATGCTTTAACTCGGTAGCCTCTGCGGCAAAGCGTTCGAACTCGACCCGGGTTGGTGAAAGCCGGGCTTCTTCGCGCAGGTACTCGCTGGAGTTTTGCAGCAGGGAGTCGGCAGTTTGTCGCAGCAGTGTAGCGGCCTTGCGTACGCGCAGATGAATTTGGTGAGCCAGCAGATCGCCTGTATGGCGCGACAGAGCTTCTTCCCAGTCTATGTCGAGGCTGGCGATAATTTTTTGCAGTTTCTGTGCTAGCGCAACATCTCCCTGGAAACTGACACGCTCCTGCATCGAGGTCGAAATCTTGTCTTCCAGCGTGGCCAGATTGATCAATGCCATGACCCGGCCGGAAATACAGGCATCGACTTCGCGAGCAGGTGGATTACGGCTCAGGCGTATTCCCCAGTTGCCGGGATGGCAATACAAGGTGAAGCCGAGATCGTTTACCTCGATGGCAATACATCGACCCTGCAACTCGCTGCAGGCGTTCATCACCTGATCATCGAGCGCGAGCAAATGATTGCTACCTATTTCGGCGGCAGCGAGCAACCCGCTTTGAATCGAGTCGGCCAGATTTGAACTGATACTGTCCTGCGAATTCACCTTGATTCGGACACTAGTATTTAAAGGCGCGATGCAGGGCGACTATGCCGCCGCTGAGATTATGCACTTCGACTTCGTCGAAGCCTCCCTGTTCCAGCATAATTTGTTTCAGACTGTCCTGATCGGGATGCATGCGTATCGACTCGGCGAGGTACTGGTAGCTGGCGCGATCTCCGGCGATGACTTCGCCCATACGCGGCAGAATCTTGAAGGAATAAAAATCGTAGAGCTTTTCCAATGGCTGGTATATCGGTTTGGAAAATTCGAGCACACACAGACGCCCACCGGGTTTCAGTATGCGTTGCATCGAAGCCAGTGCGCTGGCCTTGTCGGTGACATTGCGCAGGCCGAAAGCCATGCTGATGCAGTCGAGGCTGTTGTCCGCAAAAGGTAGTATTTCGGCGTTGCATTGCACTACCTGTATGCGATTGAGCAGACCGGCATCGATGACACGATCGCGCCCCTGTTGCAGCATGGCCGCATTGATATCGGCGAGAAACACCTGCCCTTCGCTGCCAACCATGCGCGCCTGCTTGATCGCAAGATCACCGGTGCCGCCAGCCAGGTCGAGTACGCTGTGGCCCGGGCGCAGCCCGCATAGTTCGAGTGTGAATCGCTTCCACAGGTGGTGTATGCCCAGCGACATGACGTCGTTCATCAAGTCGTAGTTGCTGGCAACAGAGTCGAAGACAGCGCCTACCCGGGCCTGCTTTTCGCTACGCGGAATCTTGTCGAAACCGAAGTCGGTGGTGGAATCCTTTTGCATGGTGGGAACCTTAACATGACATTCCGCAACTGCGAAGCCCGGCTTCATACGGTGGCGAAGGCGGCCGCCTGCACTGCAGCATAGAGCCAATCACTCAGCCGCAGGATAACCCCTAGCTTTCGGGGTTACGCTTATGTCCGGCCTCTTCGAGGCGTTGCAGATAATGCTGCCATCTTTCCTCGTAAGTGACGCCGAGTTCGTAAAGATAATCCCAGCTGTAAATCCCGGAGTCGTGGTTGTCGTCGAACATCAGTTTGATCGCGTAATGACCAATCGGTTCTATGTTGTCGATGCCGACGTCCTGTTTGCCGACTTGCAACACTTCCTGGCCCGGGCCATGGCCCTGCACCTCGGCAGAGGGAGAGTAAACGCGCAGGTATTCAACCGGCAGCTTGTAATTGGAGCCATCCTCGAAACTGAGTTCGAGGATGCGTGAAAGTTTATGCAGGTTGACTTCGCTAGGCTTCATTAGAGTATGTACTGTGACAGGTCTTCATCGAGAGAAAGTTCACCCAGGTGTTCGTTAACATAAGTGGCATCGATGGTTATGGTTTGCGCGACCATATCGGATGCCTCGAAACTGATGCTCTCCAGCAGACGTTCCATTACCGTATGCAGCCGCCTTGCGCCAATATTTTCCTGCTTTTCGTTGACTTGAAATGCAACTTCGGCGATGCGCGCCAGGCTGTCTTCGGTAAACACCAGGCTAATGCCTTCGGTTTCCATCAAGGCAGTGTACTGCTCGGTAAGCGAAGCGTCGGGTTCGCGCAGTATACGCACGAAATCGCCCACAGTTAATGCCGATAGTTCCACCCGAATCGGCAGGCGTCCCTGTAGCTCGGGGATTAAATCGCTGGGCTTGGAAACATGGAAGGCACCCGAGGCAATGAACAGGATGTGGTCGGTTTTGATCATGCCGGCCTTGGTCGATACGGTACAGCCCTCCACCAGCGGTAGCAGGTCGCGTTGCACGCCTTCGCGAGACACGTCGGTACCTGAAGTTTCGCCACGTTTGGCGACCTTGTCGATTTCGTCGATGAAGACTATGCCATTCTGTTCGGCATTGTCCAGTGCGTTCAGCTTGAGATCATCCTCGTTGATCATCTTCGCCGCTTCTTCATCGCAGAGCTGGCGCAATGCATCTTCGACGCGCAGCTTGCGCGTTCTCGATTTCTGGTTGCCGAGATTCTGAAACAGACCCTGTAGCTGGTTGGTCATGTCTTCCATGCCGGGCGGGGCCATGATTTCGACGCCTACCGAGGGTAGTTGTAACTCAATTTCAATCTCCTTGTCGTTGAGTTTTCCTTCGCGCAACATCTTGCGAAATTTTTGCCGCGTGCCGTCACCTGACTTTGCGCTGTCTTCGGAAAAATCCTTGGGCTGGGGGAGCAGCGCATCGAGTACTTTTTCCTCGGCCGCATCCTCGGCACGATGGCGCACGCGTTCCATTTCTGATTCGCGCAACTGTTTGATGGAAACGTCGACCAGATCGCGAATGATCGATTCGACATCGCGGCCGACATAGCCAACCTCGGTAAACTTGGTGGCTTCGACCTTGATGAATGGCGCATTCGCCAGGCGCGCCAGGCGGCGTGCAATTTCTGTCTTGCCGACACCGGTAGGGCCCATCATCAGGATATTCTTCGGTGTGATTTCATTGCGCAGACCAGGCCTGACCTGCTGACGCCGCCAGCGGTTGCGCAACGCAATCGCGACCGCGCGCTTGGCCTTGTCCTGGCCGATAATATGTTTGTCGAGCTCCTGCGAAATTTCGCGGGGCGTCATCGGTGATTGGGTATTGGTTGGATTATCCACGATATTAAAATGTAATTTCTTCGAAGCTATGATTGAGGTTGGTGAATACGCAGATGGAACCCGCAATTTGCAGGCCTTTCTCGACGATTTCTTTTGCGCTCATCTCGGTGGTATCGAGCATCGCCCGTGCCGCTGCCTGAGCATAGGGGCCACCCGAGCCTATCGCCATCAGGCTGTCTTCGGGCTCAATGACATCGCCGTTCCCGGAAATAATCAGCGAAGCCTCGGGGTTGGCCACGCAGAGCAGGGCTTCGAGGCGGCGCAACGCACGATCCGAACGCCATTCCTTGGCCAGTTCGACCGCAGCGCGCACCATTTGACCGCCGTGCTTCTCCAGTTTGGATTCGAATAATTCGAACAGTAAAAAGGCGTCGGCGGTTCCGCCGGCAAATCCGGCGATAACCTGGTCCTTGTAAAGCCGACGCACCTTTCTGGCGTTCGCCTTCATGATGGTATTGCCCATGCTTACCTGGCCATCGCCGCCGATAACGACGCTGTTACCGCGTCGCACCGAGAGAATCGTGGTGCCGTCATACTGTTGCAAAGCTATGCCCCGGGAAATTATCTGTTGGATCTGAACATATATAGGCAGCCGCGCATAAATACAAGTGCGTATCTCATTGCGCAACCAGCGGAATTATCACCAAAGGCTACGCAGGTAGTTGCGCAGCTCGTCGCGCTCCGGCGGATCGAGATCGCGGGTATTGCCTAATTGAGGTGCTGCAGGCCAGCCATGATCCTCAATCGTCAGGTCACCCACAGTTTTTGAACCCGAATATCTTGGGAAAACATGAAAATGAACGTTAGGGTCCACCATCATCAACATGAGGTAGTTTATTTTTTCATACTCGATTGCCCTGGCGAGTACGCGTTCGATATCGCCAACGACGCTACCCATCTCGGAATAGGCAGCTTCTGGAAGTGCCGAAAATTCCGTTGCCTGCGACTTAGCGCACATGACAACAGAGCCCAGGGTAATCTGTTGTTCGCGTAACAGCACCACCCAATGATCGTATTCCTGGATAAGCGTGTCCGGGTATCCAAATCTCTTCGTCGTCTGATTGATCATTTTATTAACCTGATTCCAGTTTGCCGAATGACCGGGATAGCGGCGCGGAATTATTCGGGTTTGCGCTTGGCGCGCGGGTGGGCCTGGTCATACACCTTTGCCAGATGCTGGAAGTCGAGGTGGGTATAAATCT
>CAXBMV010000149.1:0-6990 GCA_963976575.1 uncultured Gammaproteobacteria bacterium
TGACAATCTGTCGGCACTGGTGGAAGACGACTGGACTGATGTATTTATCGCCTATTTTCCCAGCAACTCTGTTTCGATAACGGCGGCCTATCTCCAGCTCGGTGAGATCGCCGGCGCGAAGAATCAATCCGGATACTATATTTCGCTGCAAGCGAGCTTCTAGGGGGCCTGAATTATGAAAAAACTGCTTCTGATTTCCCTGTTGCTGCTATTCACCAGTGCTTGTCAATCCCTGTCGAAACCAGAGGATCCTCTCTACGTCGAACTTGGCGGGGCTGAGGGTGTCGAGCGACTGGCGGATCAATTTATAATCGAAATCACCCATGATCCACTGGTTCGCGCGCATTTCGAAGACAGTAACATGAGGCGTTTTCGCGAAAAATTCATCGAGCATGCCTGCCATTTGAGCGGTGGAGGCTGCGACTATACTGGCGATACCATGATCGATGTGCATACCGGTATGGACATCAGCGAAGCCGAGTTCAACGCGGTGGTACAGAACCTGATCGACGCGATGGATACACTCTCGATCAAAACAACAACGCAAAATCGTTTGCTGGCGATACTGGCGAAACTGCGCGAGGAAATTATTTACCGTTAGATTTATCTTTAGTTGAATCCGCTTCGCCAACAGGCGGATTTTCGCGTTTAACCCATTTCCAGCCGTTAATCATCGGCATCACCAGGTTTTCCCGCTTCCACAGCAGATAAAATATAACCGCCGTGACGTGCAGTACCACCAGAGCCAGCACAACATCGGAATTGAAGCGGTGCCACCAGGTCATGGTGTTCACCGTTGACTCGGAGACAAAGCCCGCCAGCGGGCCGTACTCGAAAAAATCATCCGACTGGATAAACAGGCCGGTCCCCGCCTGGGCAAGAATGACCAACAACAGCGCGAACACTGAGAGCGAGCCGAGCGGGTTATGCCCGGGACTACCGCTGGGTTGGCGCTGCCGCAGTGTTTTCAGGTATTTGAAGGTTTTGGCGGGAGTGGTAAGCATCTCGGAGAAGCGCACCGGGCGCGGCCCGATAAACCCCCATAAAATGCGAAACGCGATCAGCGCTAAAACCAGATATCCGATGTAGAAATGCCACTGGATGACATCGAAGTTCATGAATCGGCCAAAGGCCCAGCCGAGACTGATAGCGAGCACCAGGACCCAGTGCCACAGACGGGTCACCGGGTCCCAGATTTTTTCGCGTTGCAACTCCTTCAACGGATGTGATTTATTGCTTTTCGCGGAACTCGTCGTGACAACCTTTGCAGGATTTTCCAAGCCCGCCGATTTTTGATTTCAGCTCGCTGGCACCGTTACCGGCCACCGCGGCGAGTTCATTCACTGCCTCGGCATATTTCTTGCCATACTTGCCTATCTCCGGATAAGTCGTCCAGATTGTATCCAGCGCGGTGGTGTCGTCGGGGTAGTTGCCGATATCCGAACCCGGTGCCCAGGCGCGACCATTATCGAGATCGAGCAGCAATTTCAGGTTACCAGCCAGCTTGGAGGCCAGCGCGGCATCGTAGTCCATATCACCCTTGGCCATGGCAAACAGCGGTCCTGCATTGAATGAACGCAGCTGCATTTCGCCCTGGCGCGCCTTGATTGCGCTCAATTTTGGATCCTTGGCGGCGAAACCGGGAACGGTTAGTGTCAGGCCGATCAGTAATAGACTGATTTTGGAAACCATCTTCATGTTGTAACTCCTTGGTTGGTTGTTCTTGGAACAGCCCGGGCATTATACCCTGCCGTATAAATACATCAAATTAAGCATTATTGCTCTATACTGATGCAATTATGCAGCAGCTCAACTGGGACAACCTGCGTTACGTATTGATGGTCGCCAAGCAAGGGTCGATCGCTTCGGCTGCGCGCGCACTGAAGGTGAATCGCACCACTGTACTGCGACGCATTAACGCCTTCCAGGAAAGTCTCGGTTGCCGTATTTTTGAGCGCGGCGATGCTGGCTACGTGCTTACCCCGGAAGCGGAGAAAATGATTACCGCAGCCCGCGAAGTGGAAAATACGCTATTCGATATGCAGCGCCAGATCGCCGGACAGGAATTGCGCCTGGAAGGTGAGCTGCGCGTTACCACCACCGATACTTTTATGTTGTCATTGCTGGGGCCTCACCTGGCCAGCTTTCACCAGAAGCACCCGCATATCGTCGTGGAAATCCTGATTACCAATAGCGTGCTCGATTTGAATCGCCGCGATGCCGATGTCGCCATCCGTCCGACGCGCGTACCTGATCCGCATCTGGTTGGACGCAGACTTTGCGATGTCGCGTTTGGCGTGTACGCGTCGCTGGAATATCCAGGGGATGCCGATCAGGCGGATATTTTCAAACAACGCTGGGTCGGTTTCGATGACAGCATGCGCGCCACGCCCGTCGGCAGCTGGTTTGACGCGGCTGTCGAACAATCATGTATCACTATCCGCTGCGATTCCTTTGTCGCGGTGCAGGTCGCCGCCGAGCACGGTCTGGGCCTCGCGCTTCTGCCCTGTTTTCTCGGTGATGCCTGTAGCCGTTTGCAGCGCCTGCCGATGGACACCGCAGAACTGACTACCGGGCTGTGGCTGCTTACCCACCCCGACCTGGTGCGTTCGGCGCGGGTACACGCCTTCATCGATCATTTCAGCGAGGCATTACTGGTGACGTCTTGATGCGCGTCAGCGCGATGCCGCTGAGTATGGTGATCAGCGCGAGGTAGTGGTGCCAGTAAACCGCTTCCGAGAGTAACCAGGCACCACCGAAGAAAGCGACTACCGGGACCAGATAATTAATCGTCGAAAGAAAAGTCGGACCGGCGCGCGCAATCACGGTAAACAGGATAATCGTGGCGATGCCGGTGGGGCCTATGCCGAGCCAGATCACGGCCGACATCGAGTCCTGGCTGATGGAATCGTTTTGCGGTGCGAGAAACCACCAGATTGGCAACATGATCAGGCTGGACATCAGCAGTACACTACAGGCGCCAACCAACGGGCTGAAGCGGGGTAAACGCCGTATCAATATCGCGTTGACCGCGTAACAGGTGGCGGCGACGAATATCGCCAGACCACCCCAGAAAGCTGGACCGCCGCCCGCAAAAACGGGTCCGAGCAAAACGGTGACACCGCTAATGCCCAACGCGAAGCCGATGAGTTTGTAGCGATTCAGCTTTTCATCCTCGACGAAGTAGTGCGCCAGCAGCATGGTCATCAACGGCATGATCGCCATAATCATGCCGGCAATACCGGAGTTGACGCTTTGTTGTCCCCAGGAAATCAGGTAAAAGGGCAGTGTATTACCAGCCACGGCCATGAGCGCGAAACCACCCCAGGAAGCCAGATCGCGTGGAAATTTCAACCCTCGCGCGTAGACCACCAGCGCTATCACCAGCGCGCCGAGCACGAGGCGGTAAAAAACCACCGAGATCGGGTCTATGGTTTCTACCGAAATGGCGATCACCATAAAAGAAGTACCCCAGAGGGCTACCAGACCGAGCAACAAGGCCCAGTTGATCAGGCGACTGCGATTGTCCAAGCGGGTTATTCCTGTAATTGTGGCAGGTTGCGGTAAAGTTCCAGCGCTTCCGGGTTGGCCAGCGAATGGATGTTTTTCACTTCGCGGTTATGCACCACTTCGCGCACCGCCAGTTCGACGATCTTGCCGGATTTGGTGCGCGGTATCGCCGCGACCTGTATCACCCTGGCAGGCATATGCCGGGGCGAGCACTTTACCCGGATGATTTGCCTGATTTTATCGATCAACAGCTGATCCAGCTCGAGCCCGTCCTGCAGCACCAGGAATAACACCACGCGTACATCGTCTTCCCAGTCCTGACCTATGACGATGCTTTCGACCACTTCCTCGAGTTGCTCCACATGGCGATATATTTCCGCGGTGCCGATACGTACCCCGCCCGGGTTCAGCGTGGCGTCGGAACGCCCGTAAATCACCAGGCCGTCGTGCTCGCTCAGCCTGACGTAATCGCCGTGGTGCCAAACGTTGTCGAAGCGCGCGAAATAGGCATTGTGGTAGGTTTCACCGCTGGCATCGCCCCAGAAGTAAATCGGCTGACTGGGAAAGCTCTGCGTGCACACCAATTCGCCTTTTTGTGCGCGAATCGATTTGCCGTCGTCGTCGAAAACCTCCACCTTTAAACCGAGACCGCGGCACTGGATTTCTCCGCGGTAGACCGGAAGAATGGGGCAACCCAGCGCGAAGCAGGAAGCGATATCGGTGCCGCCAGACATCGATGCCAGGCATAGGTCCTGCTTTATATTTTCATAGACGTAATCGAAGCTTTCCGGGGCAAGCACCGAGCCGGTTGAGCAGAGCATACGCAGTTCAGACAGGTCAAAGTTTTCACCCGGTTGCATGGCCTGATTTTTCATCGTATCGATATACTTCGCCGAGGTGCCGAAAATGGTTATGTCGATGTCGTCAGCGTAACGCCACAGTACCTCGTTATCCGGGTAGAAAGGCGAGCCATCGTAGAGTACCAGCGATGCTTCGCTGGTGAGCGCGCTGACCAGCCAGTTCCACATCATCCAGCCCAGCGTGGTGAAGAAAAACAAGCGATCATCATGCTGTAGATCGCAATGCAGTAGCTGTTCTTTCATGTGCTGGATCAGGGTACCGCCGATGCCGTGGGTGATGCACTTCGGCTTGCCGGTGGTGCCCGATGAATACAAGACGTAAAGCGGATCGTTGAAGCCGCGCTGCACGAAGTCGATTTCGTCGACGGGATTGGAAATCAGCTCTTTCCAGTCTAGCGCGTTTATGTGATTGCCGAGACCGGCCAGGTTGATTTGCACGACCTGTTCGATGCAGGGCAGCGCGGCGCAGATATTTTTCGTCTTGGCAGATATATCGATGGTTTTGCCATTGTAAAAATAACCGTCGACGCAAAACAGGAAGCGCGGTTCGGTCTGGCCGAAGCGATCGACTACGCTCTCCTCGCCAAAATCCGGAGAGGTCGATGTCCACACCGCACCGAGGCTGGTGGCGGCCAGCATTGCTACCACCGCTTCGGGCATGTTGGGCAGGTAGCCGGCGACGCGATCACCCGGCTGCAATCCCTGTTGTTTTAGCCAGTCGGCCAGGCTGGAGACCTGGTCGTAGAGTTCGTGATAACTCAGGGTATAGTCGACGCGGTCCTCGGCGCGAAAGTAGATTGCGAAACCATCGTCTTTGCGGCGCAGCAGGTTCTCGGCGAAATTCAGTCGCGCGTCGGGAAACCACTTTGCCTTTTCGATTTGATCAGCATCGACGACGGTGCGTTCGCCCTTGTCGCCGATGATTGCGCAAAAGTCCCAGCAACAGGACCAGAAGTCCTCGCTGTGATCGATGGACCACTGATAGAGGCTGGCGTAGTCAGAAATCGAGAGGCCGTACTGTTGATTGACCAGGGTGATGAAGCGCGTCAGGTTTGCTGAATCGATGCGTTCCTGGTCGGGGCGCCAAAGCGGTTCGTCGTTATTCATATCGGGTGTCAGCCTTGCTCAGGAGGTAGTGGAGAAGCCCAGTATATCCCAATAAAAGTCAGCGTCACTCCCTCGCACAGACGGCGACTCAATAGTTAAAAAATTAACCGTCATCCCGGACATTCGGCAACTCAATAGTTAAAAAATTAATCGTCATCCCGGACATTCGGTAACTCAATAGTTAAAAATTAACCGTCATCCCGGAATCTGCGCAGCAGATATCCGGGATCTCCAGATGGTTCGAAATGTCAGCTACTCTCACCCGACTTGCAGCCTGTTCGTTCGGAGATCCCGGACATGCGCTGCGCGCATTCCGGGATGACGGTGCTTTCTTTTTAATTGCGCGTTATCCGGGATGAGGCTACTTTCTTTTTAGGTAGGCGCATTCCGGGATGACGATTCTCTCTGTTTAATTGTGCGCATTCAGAGACTTCCCGAAGCACTTACGCCAGGGGGATTACGAGACACAATATTCGTTATCTCCAATAAAACAAAAGTCGTCGTATTATCCAAAAAAACCCGTCATCCCGGAATCTGCGCAGCAGATATCCGGGATCCCCAGATGGTTCGCGCTATCAGGTAATCGCCCGAATTCCTTCTCACTTCCCTTTCCACACCGGGTCGCGCTTCTCGGCGAAGGCTTTAAAGCCTTCCATGTTGTCTTCGCTGTTGTACAGCTTTTCGACGGTTTCGAACTGGCTCTTGGTGATGTAATTCATTGCTCCCTGGAAAGACATATTCTCCGCCTCGCGGGCAACTTCCTTGATCGCGGCGAAAACCAGAGGTGGCCCGGCGGCGAGTTCGCGGGCGATGTTCCAGACGTGCTCCATCAGCTTTTCTTTCGGCAATACCTCGTTCACCAGGCCCCAGCGATGCGCCTCGGCGGCATCCATCCAGCGGCCGCGGTAAAGCAGTTCCATGGCGATATGGTAGGGGATACGCTTGGGCAGTTTTACCGTGGCGGCGTCGGCCAAAGTGCCTGCATTGATTTCGGGCAGGGCGAAGGTCGAATGCTCGGAGGCGTAAATCATGTCGGCGGACAGCGCCAGTTCGAACCCCCCGCCAACCGCCATGCCGTTCACCGCGGCGATCACCGGTTTGTTCATGCCGCGCAATTCCTGCAGGCCGCCAAAACCGCCAACGCCATAGTCGCCGTCGACCTCATCGCCGCCGGCAGCAGCCTTCAAGTCCCAACCCGCGCAGAAAAACTTGTCGCCGGCGGTGCTGATGATGGCCACGCGCAGTTCCGGGTCGTCGCGAAACTCGCGGAAGGTTTCACCCATCAAGCGGCTGGTTTGCAAATCGATGGCATTGGCCTTGGGACGATCGAGTATTACCTCGATGACGCCGCCTTCGCGTTTGGTGGTAATAACATCAGACATTTTATACTTTCTCCTGTAATACGATGAGTGCGTCGGCAGCAAAAACGCCCTGGCCCTGTGCGCCGACGAGTAGCGGGTTGACGTCGAGTTCGACGAGGCTATCGGAATTCGAAAGCGCATACTGCTGTATC
>CAXBMV010000150.1:0-6988 GCA_963976575.1 uncultured Gammaproteobacteria bacterium
ATTTTGAAAAAATGCTTTACGACAATGCCCAGTTATTGCTGGTTTATGCGCAGGCATTTCGACTCAACGGACGACCGCTTTACCGCGAAGCCTTTGATGGCATAGTCGACTGGTTGCGCGATGAAATGCGCAACACCTCGGGCGCCTTTTACGCAGCCCTCGACGCAGATTCCGAAGGCGTGGAAGGCAAGTTTTACCTGTGGACTCCGGCGCAGGTGGCAGCGCTGATCGATGCCGATTTTTACCCGCTGTTTGCATTCAAATACGGCCTCGACCAGGCGCCCAATTTCGAAGGTGAATGGCATTTGCATGCCTATTTCAGCGACGCAGAAGTGATCGAGAAATTCTCTATTGAGGCCGATGCTTATGCGCGGCACCTGTCGCAGGCACAGACCGTCTTACGCAATCACCGCGATCAACGCATCGCACCCGGTCTCGACGACAAGCTATTAACCAGCTGGAATGCGATGGCGATTCGCGGCCTCGCCTGCGGCGCCGGCCTGTTCGGCAGGGACGACTATTACCAGCTTGCGCGACACTGCCTCGACGCGATCCGCAATCACTGCTGGCATGACGGCCGCTTGACCGCTTTGAGTCAAACCTCGGGCAAGATTTTACCGGCTTACCTCGATGATTACGCGCATCTGTTGCAGGCATGTCTCGATTGTCTGCAGTTTGAATGGCAGCCAGCCGACCTCGAGTTGGCACAGAATCTGGCCGAGCAATTGCTGGAATATTTTGCGGACGCCGACCACGGTGGCTTCTTTTTTACCGCCAGCGATCACGAAAAACTCATTCAACGACCCAAGTCCTGGCAGGACGAGGCCATGCCCAGCGGCAATGCGGTTGCTGCGCTGGCGATTTATCGCCTGGGCCTGTTACTTGGTGAACAGCGCTACACCCGTGCTGCCGAAAAAGCGCTGCAATCGGTTGCGGATAACGTCAATGAAAATGCCTTTTACGCTGCCGGTTTTCTCGCGCTACTGGAGGAAATACAGCATCCACCGCTACTGCTGATTGTACGTGCAGCAGAAGCGCAGTTGCCGCGCTGGCGCGAACAGATACTGCCACGGCTGATTCCCGGTCAAATGGCTTTTTTCATCGCTACAGATACAGCGCAGCTGCCCGCCAGCATCGCCGAACAAATCGATGACAAGCCGGTCAGTGCCTGGATTTGCGAGGGATTTAGTTGTCGAGCGCCGCTAGCGGATTTGGGCGCGGTGATCGCGGTGCTAGAAGAACAGCAGTAATAGCCAGGTGCTGGCGACCAATAGCAGTGCCAGCGCTACCGCGGCAGAACCCATATCCTTGGCGCGCCCCGACAATTCGTGCTGTTCCTGGCCGATGCGATCGACTACCGCCTCGATCGCCGAGTTGAGGATTTCCACCAGCAAAAGAATCAGCAGGCTCCCCACCAACAGCGCCTTTTCGACAGCACCTTCGCCGAAATAAAGCCCCAGTGGTAACAGCAGCAGACACAGCCAGGTTTCCTGGCGAAACGCTTCTTCGTGACGGTAGGTGGCGCACAGACCCTGCCAGGAAAACTGGCTCGCCTTGAGGATTCGCCTCAACCCCTTGTTGCCGCTATAGGCCATATTCAATTTTCCGCGCCGGGGATTGCCGGCAGTTTTGCAGGTGACCAGATGGTTTGCAAGGTGCCGGCCGTTTCAGCGGCCAGCGCAGTCCGAAGGAGCCAGGCTTATTCGTCGTCGTCTATGCTAACCGCGTAGGCATCCGCATCCAGCAGCGACTCGACTTCTTCCGGGTCTTCCATCGCTACCTTGTACATCCAGCCATCGCCATAAGGATCGTCGTTGATACGATCGGGTGCATCCACGAGATCAGCATTGACCTCGACGATTTCCCCGGACACCGGCGCATAGGTATCGGATGCCGCTTTCACCGATTCGATTACCGCCACCGAGTCTCCGGCTGACACGCTGCTGCCCACTTCGGGTAGCTCGACATAAACCAGATCGCCCAGCAATTCCTGGGCATGATCGGAAACCCCCACGGTGGCCACATCACCTTCAATCAGCACCCATTCGTGAGTCGATAAAAATTTCAGTTCTGATGGTACATCGCTCATTTATTATTTCCCCCGTTGATTAAGGTAGATTTGCCTTCTCGAACAAAAGGCAGTTTAACAATTTCGGCCTGTAAATGTTTATTTCTCAACTCGACTTCGACCTTGCCACTGACACCGGCCGGAATGCGTGCCATGGCGATCGATTTGCCCAGACTGGGCGAGTAGCTGCCCGAGGTAATTTCGCCATCACCCGCGGAAGTAATCACTTTCAAATGATTGCGCAATACGCCCTTGTCGAGCAGTACCAGACCAACCAGTTGCTGGCTGACACCTGCCTGCTGCTGTGCCTGCAGCGCGGATTTACCGATGAAGTCGCGCGCATCGGCCATCGCCAGGGTCCAGCCCAGACCGGATACCAGCGGCGTAGTGGTTTCATCCATATCGGTGCCGTAGAGATTCATTCCTGCTTCAAGGCGCAGCGTATCGCGCGCGCCGAGACCGCAGGGGGCAATGCCGGCTTCGAGCAGGCGCTTCCAGAAATCGGCGGCGGCTTCCTGCAACATCATGATTTCGTAGCCATCCTCACCGGTATAGCCGGTACGGGCGACAAAACAATCGTCGAATTCGGCCGCTTGAAAGCGGGCCAGCCCGGTCAATGCCTGCTGCTGGTAGTCGGGGAATAGCACCGCTGCCTTTTCGATGGCGCGCGGACCCTGTACCGCGATCATCGCCACGTCTTCGCGCAGCTTCACCAACAGGTCGCCGAAGGATTCTGCCTGCAGGTTCAACCAGGCCAGGTCTTTTTCGCGGGTGGAGGCGTTAATCACCACGCGGTAGTGATGCTCGCGCAGAAAATAGACGATCAAGTCGTCGACGACCCCACCTTCCGGGTTAAGCATGCAGCTGTACAAGGCCTTACCGGTGAGCGTCAGTTTGGCGACATCGTTGGCCAGCAGATACTGTAAATAGGCTTTCGCGTCGGCACCGCTGACATCGACTACGGTCATATGCGAAACATCGAACATGCCCGCATCGTTGCGCACGATTTCGTGCTCGGCGATTTGCGAGCCATAGTTGAGCGGCATATCCCAGCCACCGAAATCGACTATTTTGGCCGATGCATCGAGATGGCACTGATACAGCGCGGTTCTGTTTCCCATAAAGCGGTTGTCCCAAAATTTGAAAAATGCCCACTTGCGCGAGCACTAAGAGAATAATCGCTGAGGCCAGCGATGAAAAGCCCTAAATACAAACCAGCAGGCTATCGTCGCCCTCGGCTTCTTCGTCGAGGATTTCGTCTATGACTTTTTCTGACTGGGCCTTGTTGTCCTTGATTGCCTGCTCGCGCTTTTCCTTGTCGACGAGGAAATCGATCAGCGCCTGGATCAATTCCTTGGGCACGTCGGGGTTGACGCCGACGATGGTGACGAAGGGGCCATTCACGCTGATACCGAGTATATTGCCGCCGGCGTCTATCACCTGGCTGAAGCTTCCTGCTAATCCTCCGCGAAAGTCAAAGGGAATAAAACTGCCTGTTACCAGTCCGAGCGAGTTGGTAACAAAACCGCTGTTGTTCACCACGCTACCGGTCACCACTCCTGTACCAGCCAGCGCCGAACCATTGTTCAATTGCAGCGTATTGCCATTCAAATCGAGGTTGGCGAGGAGCAGGCCGACGCTGCCATTGATATTGGATACGGCTGGCAGGGTCGCGTTGGGCGCGGTGATCGTCATGTTGCTGCCGGGGTTGGTGGTCAGACCGGGGTTGGCGATGCTGCCACTGGCCCAGAGGAAGGCCGATCGCACCGTCACTGCGGCAGTACCAGCAAGCCCGCCGCCGGTTCCTCCGCTCCCGCTTAGTATAAGGTTAGTAGTGGTGAAAGCCGGTCCATTCATCGTCGCAGTAGCGTCGTTACTGACATGAACCGTACCAGTGGAATTAATCGGGCCGGTAAAGCTTCGATCCGTAGCCACCTGCAGTACCGCGGCCGGGGCAATATTGTAGGTAGCAGCGTCAGCGGGATCGGTATCCTGCAAAACCAGGGTACCACTCACCAGGTTCACCACGCTGCCGGCGTTATTGACAAAATCCACCGCGATGGTGGTGTCGCCGGAGAAGTTGTTAAAGTCTCCAGCGCTGTTATTCAGGGTTCCCACGCCGATAATATCGCCATCACCGAAATGGTTGATACTGCGGCCACCGCTATTGTTTACCGTTGCATTCGCCAGCACCAGGTCACCGCCATCAAACACGTTCAAGTCATTCAGATTCAAATCCAGCGTAATCGTATCTAGGGTCTTGTCGGCGGCGCCGCTGAGCACCAGCGTGGTGCTGCCGGCGGCGCCGGCGAGAAACAGGGTACCCGGGCCGTTGATAGTGCCGCCGGTCCAGAGGTTGTTGGTATTGAGCAGGTCGGCCTGGCTGGACAGGAAAATGTCTCCGCCAGTCATGGTGAAAGCCCCGGGGAAACTACTGGCGCCGGTGAAGGTTGAACTGCCGGCGAACTGGGTAAAGCTGCCGTTGAACAGGCTATCACCGAGGTTATTCAGTATGCCGCCGTTCACCAGCAGTGCGCCACTGCTATTGACCTGCAGGTCGTTGACCTGCCCACCGTTTTGTATCTGTAGTGTGGCGCCGGCCTGAACAATCAAGCCACCGCTTAAATTCAATTCGTTGAGGGTTAAAGTGCCACCAGTGATATTCAGTGAACCACCCGCTGCCAGGCTGAGCGAGTTGGCGTCGCCCCCCAGCAGGGCAATAATATCGAAATTGCCAACGACAACGTCATCGCTAATGGTTGGCGTTCTATCGAGGCTCCAGTTCAATCCGTCCTGCCACCTGACGCCGTCGCCACCACCGTCCCAGAAGAAGCTGCCGCTCAGATCAGAAAATAAATCGACAAAACCAGACGCAAAATTGTAGGTGGGCGGGGAGGCAATAGTGGGTGGCAGACTGAGCGTGCCATCAAAGGTGCCAATCAGAGTGCCCGCTGTCACAATCCTGAAAGTATCCGCGGGGGATACTGTGAAACCACTGAGCAGAGATACGGTCAGGTCGCCTCCCAGCGATGCCTGGCCGCTGACTGCGAGCTGATCGTATTGGGTGCCGACGGTTGTGCCTTCCAGCTCGATGATTAATCGCCCGCTGGCAGTCTGCGTATAGTTACCATTGATGGTCAGCACGCCGGTCGAAGGATCGACCGAGCCCGGGGATACGAAGCCACTGTTAATGAGGGTGCCAGTGCCGAGGTTGAAAGTTCCGTTACCCTCGACAAAGGCACCCGCCAGATTGGTAAAGTCTCCATTCAACGTATTAATCGTCGAGCCGGAAATCACCATCACCGCACCATCGTTGATCAGCGCATCGTTGAGCAGGTTCAAGGTCGAGTTATTGTCTGCGATTAGAAAACCATTATTTAGCCAGTCAAGCGCATCAATCGTCATGCCGAGACCACTGCTTTCTATGGTGCCGTTATTGACCAGCGTTGAAGTAGGGTCGGTAGCCTGGACAAAACCCTGCCCGATCACCAGCATGTCCGAGGCGATCGTAAAGGTGGAATTGCCGCTTACCACAATGCGGTTGTTACTGCTGCTGCCGCCGAATACGATGCTACCCGGCCCATTCACAACCGCCGTTGGCGATGCGTTAACCAGCGAGGTCAAGCTGCCGTTGCTGGCCAGCGTCAGGCTGCGACCGCTGCTGAGGTCGAGACTGTTGACAATAGTAAGCGTGCCACCGTCGAGCACGGTGGCATCCGTATCCAGTGTAAGGGTATCGAAGGTAACCTCTCCGTTAATCTGTGGCGTGCCGCCGCCGAAGGCTGCGAACGTACCTCTGTAATTGCCAGAGTTAAGTGTTATCGGGTTACTGGTAAGAAACTCGACCACGGAGGAAACGGTATTGTTGTAGATATCGCTATTGCTGGTAATCGTACCGGTAGCACTGAGGATTATGTCTCCCGGGTTACCGGTAGACTGGAGGTCTAAAGCTTGTACCAGATCGTCGACGATGAGATCACCTGTGACTGTGAGTTCGATATCGCCACCACCATTCACTGTTTCCAGGCCAGTAATGAAATGAGGGCCGAAAAAATCACAACCCAGACTGCCTGCACCATAGCAAGTACCGCCGACGGTCACTGCCGAGGTCAGGTTGGGCTGCGCCGCGATAAAAATACCTTCGGTGGTTGCACCGTGGATGTGCGCACCAATATTATCTGTGATCATGTTCAGTGGTGTTGACAGCGATCCCACACTACCATTCGCGGGACCATCATGATCGATGAATACCGACGATGCGGTGATGCTGCCCCCGGTTTGTTGCAGTATGCTGCTACCGTCAGTGACCCCATTTTGTTTGATCATGACGTGGGTTGCATTGATCGTGGCGATGACAATATCGCCACTGGTGCCGGCCACGCCGGAATTTATCCATAACTCTACATTGCCACCACCGGTATCGATCGTAGTACCGGACAACATAGTGATATTCGCTACACCGCCCCCACGATTGGTCGAATCGGCCGCCAGATCATTAGCGAAAAGCTTTAGATTGCCATTGTCGGTGGTGATATTGGCATTGATGAATATGCTTTGCCCGGCCTGGAAAGTGAGATTGCCGCCTGCACCACCCTCGTTGGTAATAATGTCATCGTTTATCGTGATATCACGATCGGCCTGGATGGTAACGTCGGTTCCCATGTCGGTAGCATCGGTGATAGCAATCGGGTCGATAGTAAGATTCGCACCCGGGCTGGTGGCGAAGGTTAACGGGTTTGCCGGCAATACCGTGGTGCCCGGAGTCTCGATGACCACATTGGTCGGATCGAACAGCACGCTGCCGGCCGCGCCATGGCTGGACGATGCGTTTACACTGCCGTAGTACCCAAGATTGCCCTTGCCGGAAATTTCGATAAAGCCGCCGTCTCCGCTAGCCGAGCCTGCTATTACAGTGGCCTC
>CAXBMV010000151.1:0-6963 GCA_963976575.1 uncultured Gammaproteobacteria bacterium
TCGTGCCTACGCGTTGGAGTCTGAAATTGACAAGTCGATGGCGGCACTGGACCGCATCGCGCATGAATTCCCGACATCGAAATACATCGACGAGGTTGAGTTTCGTCGTGGTGAAAACCTGTTCGTCGTGCGTGACTACGAGGGCGCCGAACAGGCTTATGCAACCGTGGTCAAGCAGCACCCCGATTCGTTGTATTACGAAAAGTCGATTTATAAATACGGCTGGACCCAGTTCAAGCAAGGCCGTCACGAGGATGCGCTGGCCAGTTACATCCTGCTGCTCGATTACAACCTGGAGCAGGGCAAGGTCGATGAAATCGGCCTCAGTGAACAACTGTCACGGGCCGACCAGGAATTGCTCGAAGACGTGTTGCGCGTGGTTAGTCTGAGCTTTTCCTATGAGGAGAATAAGCATTATATTTCAAGCTATTTCAATGCCAACGGCAAGCGCGACTACGAGCCCCTGCTCTACCTCAAGCTGGGCGAGCTTTACCTCGATAAAAATCGCGTTGTCGATGGTTCGGATCTGTTTCTCGCCTATGGCAGCGAGTACCCCTTTTCTGCACACACACCCTATTTCCACCAGCGCGCCATCGAAATATTCCAGCAGGCCGGTTATACCGATCTGGTATTGCAGCAGAAAGTCGAATTTGTGAACCGCTACGATGTCGCCAGTGAATATTGGCAGCTGCAAACTCCCGAGACCCTGGCGCAGTTGAAGCCAAATCTGGTTTTGCATATGAGCGAACTGGCCACGCATTTCCACGCGCTGGCGCGCGCCAGCAAGAAATCCGCAGACTTTCAGCAAGGCGCCGCCTGGTATCGTAGATTTCTGAAATCTTTCCCCGAACATGAAACAGCCGCGCGCATGAATTTTCTGCTGGCCGAAAGTCTCTACGACGCAGGTATTTTTCCACAGGCTATCGATGAGTATGAGAAAACCGCTTATGCCTATGCCACGCACGCGGACAGTGCCGAAGCAGGATACGCTTCCCTGGTCGCTTTCGATGCGCTTTTCAAGACCACCAATGCCAGCGATATACTGCTATTAAGACGCAAACGTATCCAGTCTGCGGTACGTTTCACCACCAGTTTTCCCGGTGACGCGCGTATAGCCGATGTAGAGCTACAAACCGCGCGACAATTTCTCGAATGGAAGGATTTCGCCCAGGCAGAACAATCGGCGCAGCGCCTGATCGACAATGAAAAAGTCGGTCGCTCAAGCAAGCAAACGGCCTGGGGTATAGTCGCCGATGCCCAGTTCTCCAGTTCAAATTTTGCTTCGGCCGAGGCTTCCTACATCAGCCTGCTTGGATTTTTTGCGGCACAGGATGCGCAGCGCAAACCAATACGCGAGCAAATTGCCTCGAGTATTTACAAGCAGGGAGAAGCGGCAAGAGACAAGAAGGACTATGCCACCGCGGCGATACACTTTACCCGCCTCGGCAGCGTGATACCCGAGTCTCCCATACGCGTGGTCGCCGACTACGATGCGGCCAGCGCCTACGTAGAGCTCGCCGACTGGCCGGCGGTGATTAGCCAGCTGGAAGCCTTCCGACGCAACTACCCGAATCAGCCGAAATGGCAAACCGGGGTAACCGAAAAACTCGCCCTGGCCTATAGCGAGAATGGCAATCAGGCGCTGGCGGCACGGGAAATGTTGCAGTTATCCGCTCTCACGCCCACTTCGCAGCGCAAGCAGGATCTGATGTGGCGCGCCGCTGAACTCTACGAGGAGGCTGGTCAACCAGGCCAGGCGATAGAGATTTACAAGGGCTACGTCAAGGCCTATCCGGATCCTCTGGCACGCTCTATCGAACTGCGTTTCAAGATCGCCGAATCCTATCGCCTTGCCAAGGACAGCAAACAGCGTAATTACTGGCTCAATGAAATCGTAATTGCCGATGCCCGCGGCGCGGCGCAGCGCAGTCCGCGCAGCAAATACCTGGCAGCGAGCGCCAGCCTGGAATTGACCGAACCTTTACGACGCGCCTACCAGCAGACCCGCCTGACCGTGCCATTGAAAAACAGCCTTGGCAAAAAGAAAAAACTGATGCAGCAGTCGATCGATGCCTATAGCAGGGCGATGAAATACCAGGTTGCCGAAATCACCACCGAAGCGACTTACCAAATTGCCGAGATTTATCTCGAATTTGCCCGATCCCTGCTGTCCTCACAGCGTCCCGGCGGGCTCAGCGAAGATGAACTCGAGGAATACGACCTGCTGCTTGAGGAACAGGCTTATCCGTTCGAGGAAAAGGCGATCGACATCCACCTGGCAAACTTCAAACGCATTCCCGGCGGCACTTACGACGAACCGACCAAGAAAAGCCTGCAAGCGCTCGGCAAATTAATGCCCTTCCGTTTTGCCCGTGTTGAGATCAGCGATGACTATGTCGACATTCAATAGATACCTAACGCTGTTGCTGACCCTGCTTGCATTGCAGGCATGCCAGACCAGGCCCGCGCCTGCCCCCGAGCCAGCCATAGTGGAAGCTCCGGCGACTACGCCTCCGTTAGCCCAGCCGGTAGACTTGAACTACCTGCGATACGACGAAGCCGTCATCGCCTTAAAAGCCGGCAAGCTCGAAGAAGCGATCGAATTACTCACCCGGCTCAGCGTCGACGCCCCGCAGCTGGAGTTTTTATTCACCAATCTCGGTCTCGCCTATTTTCGACTGGAACAATTCGAACCGGCCGAGCTGGCATTTCAACGAGCGATTGCAAACAACGATGACGATGCGGTCGCGTTCAACCACCTCGGAATTCTGCAGCGGCAAAAGGGCCAGTTTGACGAGGCGCGAAAACATTATCAGCGCGCCATAGACATAGACCAGAATTACGCCGCCGCACAGCTTAATCTGGGCATACTTTTTGATATATACTTTCAGGATCTGGACAAGGCCTTGCTGCAATATCAAAAATATCTGGCCCTGATCCAGCAGGAAGATACCAGGGTTGCCGGTTGGATAGTCGATATAGAACGACGCATCAAACCGGCTTCAACCCAATCTCAGGGATAGTGATGAATACAACACAACTGATCAAACTTGCAATACTCGCCCTGGCGACGTCTGCACCTGCCTATGCCCAGGAAACACTGGAGATGGAAGGCACTGCAATCGTTGGCAACAAGGAATTACCGCGTGTGCTATACATAGTGCCGTGGAAATCGACCGAGCGCTTCGACATCAGCACTCCGCAGGTGGTCAGCATCATGGAACAACAACTGAGCAAGATAGATCGCCCCTCTTTTAAAAGAAAGATCCATTACCACGATGCCATTTTTGCGCGGGCAAAACCGGCAAGCAATCCAAACCAATAAATAATGCGGAGATACTCGCGATGAACGAAATGCTAATTACAGTGGTCAAGTTTTTTCAGGACGGGGGGCCGTTCATGTACCCGATTCTGATCGTGCTTGCTATCGGCCTGGCCATCACGCTGGAACGCTACCTGCACCTGAGCATAGCCAAAAGCAAGAATAGACGCATGATTGCCAAGTTGATGCCGCTGGTGGCAAAGGGTGAGGTGGCCAGTGCCAGCAAGCTCGCCAGCAGTTCAAACGCAACCGTCAGCCAGATGCTGTTGCGCGGCATGGAGCATTACAAATCGGCAAGACGTCGCGATGATTTTGAAGCGGCGATGGATGAGAGCATCATGGAAGCCATCCCACGGCTGGAAAAGCGTACCCACTACCTGGCGATGTTCGCCAATATCGCTACCCTGCTCGGCCTGCTCGGCACCATCATCGGCCTGATCAAAGCCTTTACAGCGGTGGCTCAGGTAGACCCGTCGATGAAGGCAGAAATACTTTCTACCAGTATTTCGGTAGCGATGAATACCACTGCATTCGGCCTGATTGTTGCGATTCCGTTATTGTTTTTCTACACGGTGCTGCAGACCAAGACCACCGAAATTGTCGATAGCCTGGAAATGACCGTGGTCAAGTTTGTTAACCACCTGTCTCGCGTAAAGAACGCCAGCCAGTAAGCCTAGGAACAGGTTCAAACCATGGCAAAACGTATGCATCGCCGCAAACACCCGGCTGTCGAGCTGAATATCACCGCTTTCATGAACTTGATGGTGGTGCTGGTGCCTTTTCTGTTGATGACGGCGGTATTCAGCCACATCACTATTCTCGATCTGAACCTGCCGCCACCGGGATCGCAGGATAGCAAACAACCGAAAAAGCCGCCCTATGAACTGCGCGTAACCATTCGCAAGAACATGTTGGTACTGTCGGATAACCGTGCCGGCCTGATACAGCGGATTCCGCAAAAATCGGGAGTGCACGATTATGCCCGGCTCAAGGAATCATTAAAGCAGGTCAAGGCGAGACTCCCCGCGATGACCAACATCACCATACTCGCGGAAGAAAATACACGTTACGACGATTTGATCCAGGCGATGGACAGCTCTCGCTCCTACCGCACCCAGTCGGAAGGTGAATGGGTTTTTGCGGAACTGTTTCCCGACATCTCTATCGGCGATGCCGCTAAATAGGATGACCCACTTATGAAATCCTCCAGACGCGCCAGGCGCATGCAACAACGCCATGATCGCAGCAAGAATCGCAACGCAGCGCTGAACATGGTATCGCTGATGGATATATTTACTATCCTCGTTTTCTTCCTGCTGGTGAACGCGACCAGTTCCGAGGTCCTGCCTTCGCCGCAGAACATCAGCCTGCCCGAGGCATCGTCTGAAAAACTGCCGTTGCGTAACCTGGTGATTGCGGTAGACGACCAGACGATCCGCTTGCAGGGCAAGATGGTGGTTAGCATCGAGGAAGCGATGAAGGGCGACAACAATACTATTGCCCCGTTATTCAGGGCGCTAAAACTGGCGTCGCTTGCGGTCAAGGATATTACCGACAGAAAAGGCGTTACCATCATGGGTGATCAGGAAATCCCCTACGCCCTACTGAAGAAAATCATGCTCACCTGCGCCGGTGCCGAATACGGCAATATATCTTTTGCGGTGAATCAAAAGGCGGCCGAAGGCTAATGGCTGCCAGCACCTCACTGGAACCCAGCATGCCCTGGGTGGATTATCAGGAAGACAAAAGCTTTCGCTGGATAGCAGTGGTTTTTCTATTGCTGTTTCTCGGTGCCGGGATGGTCCTCAACGCAATCAAATTACCGGAGGTCGCGCAGAAGAACCTGGTCGACGTTTCCCCCAGGCTGGCACAGTTAATCCTCGAAAAGAAGAAGGTCAAGCCACCACCCGAACTCAAGAAAGAAGTGCCCAAAAAGGAAGAAAAAAAGAAAGAGCCGGAAAAGGCAAAGGAAAAGGAAAAGCCGAAGGAAGAGAAGAAACCCGAGGTAAAGAAGGAAAAGCCCAGCGCGCGCGAAGTCGCCAAGCAAAGCGGACTGATCGCGCTTAGCGATGAGCTGAATGATTTACGCGAAAGCTTCGACCTCGACCAGGTACTCGAACTTCCCCAGCAATCGGCTGCAAAAGAAGAGGTCAAGGTGGCCAGCACCAGCGACCTGCTGAGCTCGACGGCGAGCAAGAGTAGCGGTGGCATCAAGACCGATACGCTGAATCGTACAGTCCAGAATAGCGAACTGAGCCAGCGAAAAACCACCAGCGTGACAAGCAAGATCGAAAGCAACGAACAGAAGCTGAGCAATACTGCTACCCGGACCGCGTCTTTGAATAAAAGAAACGCCGACGAAATCGAACGCGTGTTTCAGCAGAACAAGGGCGCCATATTTAGTATTTACAACCGCGCCCTGCGCAAGAACCCATCGCTGGCCGGACAGGTTGTTATCGAATTGACTATCGCGGCTAACGGCAGTATTACCGCCGCGAGAATTGTTTCCAGCGAGCTGGGCGACGAATCACTGGAGCGCAAGTTGCTGCTGAAGATAAAAAGATTCAAATTTGCCAGCGCAAACGTGCCGGAGATTACAGTTACCTATCCTATCGATTTTCTGCCTTCCTGATAAAAGCAGGTCGGCATAAAAAAAGCCCCGTAATGCGGGGCTTTTTTTATCAGGGCCCGGATTTGAGCAGTTTTCTTCGGAGCTTCGGAATTTATCGTTTCGGTGGTGATCAGCACCCCAGCAACTGAAACGGCGTTGAAACCGTAGTTACCTGGCCATTTTGGCGCGCTCTGAGGACAATCTGTTAACTATTTCACAGTGAAAAGAGGGCTTTGTGTGACCCAAATCCGGCGCATTTATCCCCATTACTACTATCCTTTTAGTTCGATTTTAAGCGTACTGGAGTTTCCCTATGAAAAGAACAAAATCAGCTATCGTCATGCTTCTGACATCGGCCGCGTTTTTCAGCATGTCACAGACCGCTTCGGCGGCCCCTTGTAGCGCTGAAGTCACCGCGCTCAAGACTGAACTAACCAGCGGAATTTGCAGCTACAGCAAGAAGTGCAAAGGGTTGAGTCACAAGCTCGATAATGTTAACCGTAAGCTCGAGAAAGGTGAATTCAGTCATGCTGGTCGCAAACTATCGGATTTCGGTGCTATCGTCGAAGACATGGCTATGCGCAAGAAGCCCAAGATCAGCATGGATGATTACGAAAGCCTGATGGTTCAATTTTACAATCCTGCGGCGAACTGCGTCTCCAACGGCGGTGTCGTCGCCGTAGCTGACCCTAATCCGTTCAATGAGGGCAGCGGCCTTGGACTTCTTCCTGTGGATACATCTCAACCTGAACCTAACGAGGAGATTTTCTAGGCTAGTTTCCGACGAGGCAGTTTCCATGCATCAATTGGATCTGCCGTCATCGACCAGGGAACCCTGCCTCGCGCAGGGTTTCTTTTTTTTGTGGTGGTGAAAAGTCATACAATACTGATTCCTTTGATATGCAACCATAAAAAAAGCCCCGCGATTGCGGGGCTTTTTGTTACTACAGCTTAAGTGCTAAGCAGCTTACATCATGCCGCCCATGCCACCCATGCCGCCGCCCATGCCGCCCATATCAGGCATAGCAGG
>CAXBMV010000152.1:0-6930 GCA_963976575.1 uncultured Gammaproteobacteria bacterium
CCCTTGCCCTGCCACATGGCTTCGAAGACTTCCTTGGCGATCTTGCCGGAAATGGTGTTGTCTTCGATACGCTCGAGCAACTGCGCCAGCATTGCCGCGCTGATCGGCAGGTCTGCGAAGTCCAGGTCCGAGCGGTTCATCGCCGCGCTCAGATCGCCGAGTATCCAGTTGGCCAGTTGGGCACCGAGGGCAGGCGCAGCCTGCAGCCCCTGTTCAAAATAAAGCGCGCTGTCACGATTAACAGTGAGCAATTCGGCATGGTAATCGGACAGACCCAGCGACTCGACGAAGCGCAGTTTTTTCTGTTCGGGCAATTCCGGTAGTGCGGCGCGTATCGCGGCGATATCGACCTCGCTAACCGCGACAGGCAATAAATCCGGGTCGGGGAAGTAGCGGTAGTCATTGGCCTCCTCCTTGCTGCGCATGGAACGGGTCTCGTCGCGTACCGAATCGTAAAGGCGGGTTTCCTGTACGACCCTGCCGCCATCTTCGATCACTTCGATCTGGCGCTCGACTTCGAAGTTGATGGCGCGTTCGAGGAAGCGGAAGGAATTGATGTTTTTAATTTCGGCGCGCGTGCCCAGCGCCTCCTGGCCAATCGGTCTCACCGAGACGTTGGCATCACAGCGAAACGAGCCTTCCTGCATGTTGCCATCGCAGATTTCCAGGTAACGCACCAGCGAGAGAATCTTGCGGGCATAGGCCACCGCTTCTTTGGCCGAGCGCATATCGGGCTCTGAAACGATTTCCAGCAGTGGGGTGCCGGCACGGTTCAGGTCGATTCCGGTTTGCTCGGGGAACTCTTCGTGCAAGGATTTACCGGCGTCTTCCTCGAGGTGGGCGCGGGTAATGCCGACCTCGCGGCTTTCGCCACCTTCGGGCTGTATCATGATTCGACCACGTCCGACTATGGGTAATTCGAACTGGGAAATCTGGTAGCCCTTGGGCAGATCCGGGTAAAAATAATTCTTGCGCGCGAATACCGAGGACGGCGCAATTTCGGCGTCTATGGCTACACCGAAGCGAATCGCCATCTTCACGGCTTCTTGATTGAGCACCGGCAGCACGCCGGGCATGCCAAGGTCTACCGCGCAGGCCTGGGTATTGGGCGCTGCGCCATAGGCGGTGGATGCACCCGAAAAAATCTTGCTGCGCGTGGCCAGCTGCGCATGAATTTCCAGACCGATCACGGTTTCCCAGGCGCTCATGATTTCAACTCCGGGGTTTGCAAATGCCAGTCGCTGACCTGCTGATAACTGTGCGCCGCGTTGAGCAGCCGGGCTTCGTCGAAATAATTACCGATCAACTGCATGCCCACCGGCAGTCCCTTGACGAAGCCGGCCGGCAGCGACATGCCGGGCAGACCCGCGAGGTTCAGCGAAATGGTGTAAATGTCCTGCAGGTACATACTCACCGGGTCGTCGCTTTTCTCGCCGATAGGAAAAGCCACTTCCGGCGTGGTCGGCCCGAGAATCAGGTCGACCTCGGCGAAGGCGTCGACAAAGTCCTGCTTGATCATGCGACGTATCTGCTGTGCCTTCAGGTAGTAGGCATCGTAGTAGCCTGCCGAAAGCGCATAGGTACCAATCATGATGCGACGCTTCACCTCTTCACCGAAGCCTTCACCACGCGAACGCTTGTACAGGTCTTCGAGATCGACAGGACTCTCGCAACGGTGGCCGAAGCGTACGCCATCGAAGCGCGATAGATTGGAGGAACATTCTGCCATCGCAACAACATAGTAAACCGGTATCGACAGGCCGGTGTTGGGCAGGCTGATTTCGCGGATATCGGCGCCCATGCGGCGGAATTCGTCTACGGCGGTTTCGATAACCCTGGCGACTTCGCCATTCAGCCCCTCGGCAAAATATTCTTTCGGCAGACCGATTTTCAGACCCTCGACACCGCCACCCAGTGCGCCAGCATAATCGGGTACAGCTTGCTCGGCCGAAGTGGAGTCGCGCGTATCGAAGCCTGCCATGGTTTGCAGCAACAGAGCACAGTCGGCCGCGCTGCGCGCAAATGGGCCGCCCTGATCGAGGCTGGAAGCGAAGGCGATCATGCCATAACGCGAAACGCGCCCATAGGTTGGCTTAATACCGGTAACACCGCAGAACGCGGCCGGCTGGCGAATCGAGCCACCGGTATCGGTGCCGGTGGCCGCTGGCGCCAGCCCGGCTGCCACGGCAGCGGCCGAACCGCCGGAAGAGCCACCCGGAACACGGCTGTAATCCCAGGGATTGGCAACATTGCCGTAGTAACTGTTCTCGTTCGACGAACCCATCGCAAATTCATCCATGTTGGTTTTACCCAGCATGATTGCGCCATCGCGTTTGAAGTTTTCAATAACGCCGGCATCGTAGGGAGCGATAAAATTATCCAGCATGCGCGAGGCACAGGACGTTTTTACCCCGTCGGTGCAAAACAGATCCTTGTGCGCGATTGGCACGCCGGTCAGGGGTGCGGCATTGCCGCTGGCCAGTATTTCGTCCGCCGCTGCGGCCTGTTGCAGCGCCATCTCTGCGGTAACGCTGATAAAGCAATTCAGGGCAGGATTATGCTTCTCGATCAGATCGAGGTATTGTCGGGTGATTTCGACGCTGGAAAACTGTTTTGTCGCCAGGCCATGGCGAATTTCGGCAACCGTTGCGGCCATTATTCGATTACTCGTGGTACGCGATAAAGCCCGCGTTCGACATCCGGCGCAATGGCCTGAAACTTGTCTCGATTATCACCCTCGCTGACCTTGTCTTCGCGCAGTCGTTGAGTCGCGTCCAGCGGGTGGGCCATCGGCTGAACGGCGCTACTGTCAACCCGGTTCATCTGCTCGACCAGGGATAAAATGCTGGATAAATCGCTACAATAATGCTCGATCGCGTCCTCGTCGATATGCAGTCTCGCGAGTTGCGCGATACGACGAACGTCATCGGTTTTCAGGGTCATTTCGAGAAAATTCCAACGCAGTAGGGAAAAGCCTGCAAACTTACCATAATTTCACCGCTTGTTTAAGCAAAATGCTGATTTTTAAGGTATTCTGCCTTGTGCTTAGCTGGCGCCATTGCTAGAGTACGCTCGTCCTGCGAGATTTTATCGCAGCCCCAGCGAATTTCGAGCTAACGCACAATCATCATGAACACTACAGGTTAATACAACGCCATGTTTTCAGCTATTCGTGGTCTGTTATCCAACGATTTATCGATCGACCTGGGTACCGCCAACACGCTAATTTATTCAAGGGGCCAGGGGATTGTTTTAAACGAACCCTCTGTCGTAGCAATTCGTCAGGATCGTGGACCGGGAGGTCCCAAGTCAATCGAAGCAGTTGGTACCGACGCCAAGAAGATGTTGGGGCGTACACCAGAAAATATTACCGCCAAACGACCCATGAAAGACGGCGTTATTGCCGACTTCACCTATACCGAAAAAATGCTGCAGCACTTTATCCGCAAGGTGCATGAAAACCAGTTCTTCAGGCCCAGCCCAAGGGTACTGATTTGCGTTCCCTGCGGTGCCACCCAGGTGGAACGTCGCGCGATTCGTGAATCCGCGCTTGGAGCGGGCGCACGCAAGGTATATCTCATCGAAGAACCCATGGCCGCTGCCATAGGTGCCGGTATGCCGGTGGATGAAGCACAGGGCTCGATGGTACTCGATATCGGCGGTGGCACTTCGGAAGTTGCGGTCATGTCGCTAAACGGTATCGTCTACTCGGCCTCTGTTCGCATCGGTGGCGACCGTTTCGACGATGCCATCATCAATTACGTACGCCGTAACTACGGCATACTCATCGGCGAAGCCACCGCAGAGCGCATCAAGGTGGAAATCGCCGCGGCCTACCCCGGCAAGGATTTGCTCGAAATCGAAGTGAAGGGACGCAACCTCTCCGAAGGTGTGCCTCGCAGCTTTACCTTGAACAGCAACGAAATTCTCGAAGCGCTGCAGGATCCGCTTTACGGCATCGTTTCGGCGGTGAAGAACGCGCTCGAACAAACCCCACCCGAACTGGGATCCGACATCGCCGAGCGCGGTATTGTTCTGACCGGCGGCGGCGCACTGCTTCGCTAACAGGCGGTGGTGCGTTGCTGCGTGATCTTGACCGATTAATTATGGAAGAAACCGGCTTACCCGTGATTATCGCCGAGGATCCATTGACCTGCGTCGCTCGAGGCGGGGGCAGGGTTCTGGAAATGATCGACGAACATGGGCTGGATTTCCTGGCGGTAGAATAACCCCCGCGCCCATGCTTAGCGTGTAATGAGAATTTTACTTGAGGCACGAGGGGCGTCGTTACACGCGTTATTCCTGATTATTGTTTGCACCGTGATGATGGTGATCGACCATCGATTCCATCATCTCGAAGTGGTGCGTTCCAATATCTCGTTGGCGCTTACCCCGTTACGCTATTTTGTCAGCCTTCCGGCTACCGCGGGTAACTGGCTGAACGACTGGTTTGCCTCGCATACCGAATTGCTCGATGAAAATGCCAGGCTGCGTGCCGATGGTCGGATTCTTAACGCACGCCTGCAAAAGCTCGAAGTCCTCGCTGAAGAAAATGAACGCCTGCGCAGCCTGTTGGGATCTGCCCGCAAGATCGCCGATGATGTGATAGTGGCCGAATTGCTTTCGGTGGACCAAAACCCATTCCGTCAGTTAATTGAGATTAACCGTGGCAGCAGCGACGGTGTCGAAATAGGCCACGCGGTAATCGACGACTTTGGTGTCATGGGCCAGGTCATCCACGTCAATCCGCAATCTGCAACGACGATACTGATTTCCGATCCCGAACATGCCATACCGGTGCAATTCATCCGCAGTGGCACCCGCTCGATCGCATTTGGTAACGGCTCTGCCAACCAGCTTGAATTGCGCTTTCTGCCAGCCACCGCCGACATCAAGCTCGGCGATGAACTGGTAACCTCCGGTCTGGGTGGACGTTTTCCCGCCAACTATCCGGTAGCCAGGGTCACCGCGATCAATGAAGACTTGATTCTGGGTTTTGTCTCGGTGATCGCGGAACCGCGGGCGCGGTTGGATTCGAGCCGCGAAGTCCTGATTATCAAGCCGAGGCAATAACATGTCTCCGTTACGTTACCTGGTGATATACATCAGCCTCGTTGTCGGGCTGGTGTTGATGATTCTGCCTTTACCCGACTGGGTGCAGATTTATCGACCCAATTGGGTCGCCTTGATACTGATTTACTGGAGTATGGCCTTACCCAAAAAGGTAGGTCTGTGGTTTGCCTTTTTTACCGGTCTGTTGCTGGATACTTCGCAGGGAACCCTGTTGGGTCAGCACACCCTGGCGCTGGTAGTGGTGGTTTTTCTGAATCTCAATTTTTATCAGCAGGTGCGAGTTCTCGCACTGGTACAACAGGCGATGTATGTTTTCTCGCTGTTGCTGATCAACCAGGTCATTGTTGCCTGGGTGGAGGGCATACTCGCCCGTCCGACGCCGATCATGGCTTTCTTTGCCGCGCCGATAGTCGGCATGCTGATCTGGCCCTGGGTGTTTGTCGTGTTACGCGATATCCGCCGTAAAGCGATGTTGCGATGAAACTATGAAGAATATGGAATTTGAATATATAGACAGTGACGAAAAACTTGCCGCAATATGTACTAGCCTGGCGCAGGCCAGCTATTGCGCGATCGATACAGAGTTTATTCGAGAAAAAACCTACTACCCGATATTGGCGCTGATACAAATTGCCACCGAACAGCATCAGGCCTGCATCGATCCGTTGGCGATAAACGACTTTTCTCCATTGCTCAAATTACTCAGCAATGAATCGCTGCTCAAGGTTTTTCATTCCTCGTCGCAGGATCTGGAAATACTGTTTCAGAAGTTCGATTCGTTACCGGTTCCTGTTTTCGATACCCAGGTTGCAGCCGCGGTGCTCGGCTATAGCCATCAGATTTCCTACGCCGACCTGGTGCATCAGATAACAGGGGTCAGACTGGAGAAAAAGCACACTCGAGCCGACTGGAGTCGTCGTCCGCTGAGCGATGACGAACTCGATTATGCAATGGACGATGTACGCTATTTGCTGCCGGTGTATACGCAGTTACGCGATGAGCTGGAATCGAGCAAGCGCGGCAGCTGGATAGATAAGGATTTGCGCGCGATGAGCATTGCCGACAATTATCGTGTCGATATGTCCAGCCTGTGGAAACGCCTGAAGGGTGCGAACAAGCTGAAAGGCGTAAAGTTGCAGATAGCCAGCGAGCTATGCCAATGGCGTGAAACTGTCGCACAACAACGAGATAAACCGCGCCGTTGGATTACCAAGGATGATGTCCTCGTCGACATTGCCAGGCGTGTGCCACAAAACCTCGAAGAATTATCAGAGATTCGCGACCTGGGTGAAAAACTGGTCGAACGCCATGGCCAGCATTTACTCGAAATAGTCGCGCATGCACAGACGGTGGATGCAGCGCAGTGGCCGCAGACGGACAAGGTAAAGGTGCTGAGCGTGGGTCAACTGGCGTTGGGCGACTGCCTGATGGCATTGTGCCGGGTCATCGCCGACGAAAACAAGATCGCACTGGCAAGCCTGGCGACGCGCAAGGACATAGACAGCCTGATCATCAATCAGAAAACCAGTAAGCTGTCGCAGGGTTGGCGTTTCACCATGGTGGGAGAGCAGCTACTCAATTTTATCCACGGGCAATCCAGGCTGGTCGCCAGCGAAGAGGGTATCGTCCTCGAATGAACCGGCTTATTGCACCAGGATACTGGAAAAGAGAACGTCGCTGACATCCTCGTTGCCGGAAAGCTCGGCAACCAATGTCTTGATCTGGCTGGTCGCTATTTTACGAATGGCCTCGCGCTTCTCCGGAGACTTGATATCCCGGGCCTCCTGCTCGCTGAGCAAAACGATGAGGCTGTGTCGTATTGCCGGTATGTGCGTCTTTATGGTTTCTTCGGAATCG
>CAXBMV010000153.1:0-6920 GCA_963976575.1 uncultured Gammaproteobacteria bacterium
AAACAATGGCCAAATTGCATCGTTGATTTTACCCGCCAATACAGCCTGGGAAGCGGCAGAAGGCCCTGTAGCTTGTGCAGCATTGCCAGCGCTAGTTCGACCTTCGGTGGCCGAGATCGAGGCCGCCGCCATTAGGTTGCCTCAGGATAACGCGGCTCTGCTTGCCGGTGGAGAGGCGCTGTTTGGTCGATTGCGGGAGTTAGCGGGCAAGATTGCCTCGAAAACCGGTTGTCGTTTGATGGCTGATACCCTGGTTTCGAGGATTTCAAGAGGTGCTGGGAGCTCGAAAATAGATCAACTGGTCTATCCGATAACGCCCAAGATTGCGCAACTGGAGCAGGTCACTTCGATGACGCTCATTGGAACAAATCGCCCCGTCGCTTTCTTTGCATACCCGGACAAGCCCTCTGTGCCGGAATCGCCCGACTGTACGATCACGGAATTATGTACTCCCACAATGGATATTGCCTGGACGATGGAAATGCTTGCTGATGCGGTTGGGGTTAACTCACAGACGCAATTACAGTCGTATGTACTTGACCGCCCCGAAATTCCATCGGGTCAATTGACACTCGAAAAAATTGGCAGGGCTTTAGCCGCACTCATGCCCGAAAATGCAATTCTGTGCAACGAGGCAATCACAGCGAGTGCCAAAGTCATGCCTCCGACGCATACAGCCAACCCACACGAAGTTCTTGGTGGTACCGGGGGCGCGATAGGCTTTAGCTTGCCCTGTGCTGTTGGCGCCGCGATTGCCTGCCCTGATCGCAGGGTCATCTCGCTGACCGGTGATGGGTCAGCAATGTATACCTTGCAATCCCTGTGGACGATGGCTCGAGAGAGTTTGAACATAACCGTGATCATTTTTGCTAACCATGGATACCAGGTCCTGCGGGAGGAATTGGTTAACGTGGGCGTTAAAAGTTATGGGCAGAATGCCAGAGCGATGTTCGATGTGGAGAATCCTCTTATAGATTGGCTATCTCTCGCTCGTGGTCATGGTGTTCCGGGAGTCAGAGCTGAAGATATGGAAAGTTTTTCCAGAGGCTTGAAAACAGGATTACAAAGTGAAGGCCCATACCTGATAGAGGTTGTTTGCCCTTGATGAAGTTTTCTATTTTTGTAACTGCAGGCAGTTTGAAGCCAGGCCAGGAGAAACGGAGTTTGGGTACAAAGACAAGGCCGGCGGGTGCGAGAATCTTGAGATAGTGCAGGCTTTCGTCGGCCCAGCTTCCACGTGCCGACATTGGCATTCAATTAATTCTCCATGAGCAGGATGGATGGTGATGCGCGCCAGGATTAGCCGGCAACAGGGCCTGGCTTTTTACCCGGATTTACTTCGTCCAGTCCAGAACGAGAAAAGCCGCCTCGAATAATATCGTGAGCGGCTTTCGTTTTATTTGGCTCCCCGGCCCGGGCTCGAACCAGGGACCCATTGATTAACAGGTAGATTCACCCATGGATAATGCCCGCGTAATTTTAAGAATCTTAAGGATTATCTTTTTGCGCTACCGGGTTCGGACCAAAACCCGATCCTATCCCGAAACATGTTCACGCCAAATCCCCGTAAATGGCCGGCATACCTGGTTGAGTGCGTCCAAGAAGCCTATATGTTCAACGAGTTAGTTTCCCCGAACTTGTCCCGAACCCGAGCCGGTCCCGAAATCTCGACCACATTGAAAATTCGGACTCGAGAGTGGCCCAGAGTGGCAGCGTTTACGCTGGCATGGGGGTTGGGATGCCGGAGGTGATACGCCTCAAGAAACTGAGAATCTGGCCGCATGGGACAGCGATTCGGGCCGGAGCCCAGCGCGAGGGTGATTTGAGCGGATTTTACTGATTTCCCGAAAGCGGACGCCCAAATATTTTCAATGGGCGGCAAAAAACGACCCACAACGGTCACTCGGTGTTCCAAACTTCCTTGCTCTTCCGCCTGCGAATGTTGGGCAAATGCTGATTGCATTGAGTTATTATATTCTTCCAATTTTGTTAGCTTCTTCAAGGTACTTCTCCAAGAGCCCCATTTCGTCATATGCCCTAAATACGTTTCTTCCAGCAGCATCTTTTCTATGTTGCTCCTGAATAGAACACAGAAGTGGCCCCGTTAGCCTGAACAATAAATATCCGTCCTTAAGTGGAATGCAGCCACGGGTTATGCCGCCTCTTTCGAGGGTGCGCCTGCAGGTGCTCAAGGGTAAGTTTTTAGATAAGCGTGGGTTGCATGGTCGAAGGATTCACCGTGATGCCAATTTTTGCAAGTGATGAGTTCTCATCTGTAACAAATGACGGCTAAAATTGTCAACTGAATCGTTAGGCTTCCGTCAAATAATCGCAAGTTTTCTGCCATTTTCAGGAAATGCTGTATCCAACTCGACAGGATTCATGAGTAAATGCAGATTGCAAGATTGGTATTGGCTTGTTAAGCGAACTGAATAAATGCCCTAGCGGGAAGTCTGGTTGACCAGAGGTATTGGTTTAAACGGAATAAGGATTTTCCCTGACGACAATATTTCTATTTATTAAATGTATTGCTTTTGATACTTGTTACTCAAGCTTCGCATTTCGCCCAACCCGCCATTGTAATAGCAAGCAAAGATAAGAATGTAACTGTTTGGAAACACCTTTTCCGGGGGGATAAGAATGGGGAGATCAAATTGGAGCAGCAAAGTATTCGCTTATGGCCTGACCTGGGTCGTACTTCTTATATCGACACCTGCCATCTTTGCTCAGTCCTCGGAACCAACGGCTTTGCGAGACTTCTACTCAACGCCAGGTCTCAACCCGTTCGAAGAACGCATCAACGACAATTTCAACGAATCGATATCCCCCTTTAACGGCATCCTTCAATTTACCAATACCGATGTATATTTGCCCGGAAATGGTGGTATGGATATCCGCGTAATTCGGCGTTACCAGTCCTCGGTCGAAGAGCGAAATATAAAGCAGGTCTACGGCTATGGGTGGGAAATTTCCTATGGCGAGCTGCGATTTTCTAGTGGAAATGTGCTGGACTCTGACAACTGTACTACGGCTGCTGGTTTGTTCGATACAAAGGACAACCCCGTTTTTATTACACCCGAAGGGTCGAGCGAACTGCTCGTAGGAAATGACGGGTCGATGTCGACAGCGACTGACGCGATTCTGGTATCAAAAGGGCGATATAAGCTCGCCTGTGAACCTCTGGAACTTCCCGCTACCGGAAATACATGGGTGGTATATAGCCCGGGAGGCATGAGATACGAGTTGGGTTATCTGTCATCAGCCGCAGATGCGAACAGTCGATTCAAGTTATACGTAACGCGAATTTCTGACCCTAACGGAAATTCCATTCAGATAGATTACGCAAGCAACAGCAGCTTCGTTGTTTACATTACTTCGGTCTATGACATCGTAGATGGGCGTAGCGTTGTTTTTAATTATGTCGATATAAACTCAAATGACATAAGGCTGCAGTCAATTAACACGGCTACGCAGAACTGGACCTATGAGTATCAAAGTATCTACGACTATAACGATGCTGCCGGTGCCCTGGATGATTTTTTAAGCTATCCGGATTTCGATAACTATCACTTGACCAGGGTGGTTCGCCCCGACGGCCAGGACTGGCGGTACGAGTATTATGTTGAAGAGTTGGTCCCCGGTGAAAGCTTTGTTTATCAGAACCGGCACCATCTTATAAAAAGGGTGAGTTATCCTTACGGTGGAGACATTGATTACGAGTATCAGGATGTGTTTTTTGGAGCGACCTCCGCATTCTATGAAAAACCCCACCAGGTTATAAAAACTAAAACGGTCAATACGGTAGGCGCTGATCGTATTTCTAACATAGGTAACCTGGCCAGTAGTTTGGATAATACCTGGACCTACACTTTTTACCCGGGGCAGGGAGGGTTATCCGGCTCCAGCGAGCAGATTGGAGATTTCACCGTGGTAAAGACCCCGGTTAGCATTGAGTCTTACCTGCATTACGGGTACGAGCACACCCTCGAAGGTGACATTTGGAAAATAGGTCTGTTGATATCAAAGAGTGTTTATAACGACAGTGACGAAACGCTTTATTCCGAATTGAATACCTGGGAACCCCAGGCAATATCGACCGAGGCTTACTGGAATGGACGAGGCCCCACATTCAGGGATTCTGAAACCAGGGCGGCATTGCTCGTCAATAAACAGATATCCCAACACGGATTACTCTACTCGACCGAGTACAGTAATCACGATGATTTCGGTAATCCAGAGAATATTATACGAGGTGGGTCGTCGGTTACCGACACTATCGAGACTATTTATAATTATTTTATCGATACCGATCTATGGATAGTCAATCGCCCGCAAAATGAAGCCACTGTTGGAGTGGGCGAAATAACCAGAGTCTACGACAGCAAAGGAAACCTTGAACAGCAGGTCAATTACGGTGTTGAAACCAACTATACCTATACTACCGAGGGCGATCTCTCAACAGAAACCGATGCAAATCAGCAGGTCACAACCTATTCGGACTATTACCGGGGAATTCCGCGCCTGGTCGTATACCCTGAGAATAAAACGATCGTCCGAGTGGTTAACCCAACCGGGACAGTGGCGTCTGAAACTAGCGGTCGGGGATTCATAACTATTTACGGCTACGATGTGCTGGATCGTCTAACTCTGGTCGACTATCCGATTCATGCAGACGTAATCATTTCCTATACCACCGATAACAGTCGACTTGTACGCACACTGACTCGCGGCACCTATCGAGAGACAACCCGCTTCAGCAATTTGATGAACCCGGTGCAAATCGAAAAGACCGATTTGATCACTGGGATTACGATTACGACGGTCAATGAATTTGATATTCTCGGTCGCCAGACATTTACTTCCAAACCTACTTACGGCACCTATCCAACAAACCTGATCCAATCGCAACGAGATCAGTTTGGCGTCACTACCATTCTCGATGTGCTTGGCCGTGAATTGGAAGTCCGTAATCCAGATGATTCCCAGCGATTTACCGAGTATCACAATGGGGGTGGCTTGCCAACGCAACCGGATGCAGGCTCGGTGCGGATCACGGATGAAAGAGGAAACGTGACCGTCAATCGTTTCATCGGCTACGGCTCTCCGGGTGACAACCGCCTGATACGTATAGAAGCGCCGGAAAATATGACGACCACGGCGGACTACGACAAACTGCGAAATATCACCCGAATCTGGCAGGGAGAAAATGGCGGATCCGGTCACGAACGCCTTTACAACTTCGACAGCCGCTTCTTTTTAATCAGCGAGGATCACCCCGAGATCGGTCATATTGTCTTTGGCAGGGATGATGTCGGCAATCTGAAATCCAGGCAGGTGAAAAATTCCGATATTCCGGGAAGCACGCTTGCGGACTCGGGCATTACTTCGTTTTTCTATGATGGCCTCAACAGGCTGAAGACCATCGACTATCCGGGAAGCACGCCAGATGTTAGCTATAGCTACGATGCTGACGATAATGTCGAGACGGCCAATAACACCAACAGTACCCGTACCTACGAATACGATGAAAACGGTAATCTGAAATCCGAAGACATCACGATTGCATCTGCAAGTTACTCGCTGGACTATGGCTATAACAATCTGGATTACCTCGACACGGTTACCTATCCGTCAGGACGGAAGGTTATTTACATAAACGACGCTTTCGCCAGGCCCACAGAAATAGTTAATTACATCGAGAATGCCAGTTACTTCCCCGGTGGGCAAAAGGAAACCATCACCTATGCCAACGACATGACGACGACCTATACCTTAAACGACCGTGAGTGGGTCGAATCGATCAAGGTGGATGGACCGTTTGATAGTGGGCTTATCGATTTGGGCTACCTGTATGACGGCCGTGGTAACGTGGAGCAAATCCTCGATGGCCTCGATATCAACACCCGCGTCATGACCTACGATGGACTGGATCGGCTAGAAACAGCCGATGGCATGTGGGGCAACGGAGTTTTCGATTACGATCATGAAGACAATATGACCGCGAGATCGATTGCCGGTAACATCGACGTTTTCATCGTTTCAGATAACAAGATGCTGCAGTTACAACGAAATGGGCTTGCATACATCACGCCGCTCTACGATGTTTATGGCAACCAGTTAAACACTTTCGATCACGACCTGTTGTTCGATGATGCGAGTAATATGACATTCGCCGAAAAGACCCAGGGCGCGATCACACCGGATATATTCTTCAAGTACGACGGCAATAACCGTCGGGTCTCGCGGCAAATCGGCCAGATCAATGGTGACATCAAGCATTATATTTACTCCAGAGGAGATGTCATTTTCTCGGAAATCGATTTCGTCTCCAATTCCACCAAGGAAAATATTTACATGGGCGCCCAGATTGTTGCCAGTATCAAGAGCAACAACGATGACCCGGTCGCGCAGATTTCGCTTGCGGCATCGGCGCTGGAGAAAGTGGTAGTCACGCTCGACGGCACGGCATCCTTCGACCCGAACGGCAGCATCGTCGAATACCAATGGGCGCAGGTATCGGGTACATCAGTCAGTCTCGTTGACCTGGGTTCAGGGCTTGCTGAATTCGAGACACCGATTGTAATAAATAACGAAACCCTTGTTTTTCAGCTGACCGTGGTTGATAACGATGGTAACTCGGGTTCCACGGTCGCCGGCATTGATATCATTCAAACCGATACAGACAGCGACGGAATATCCGACAATTGGGAGGCAATTTATTTTCCTGGCGACTTGAATCAGCTAGGTGGTTCAGGTAGCGACCTGGACAACGATGGTTTCACTGACCTGGAGGAATTTCGCAACGGTACGCATCCGGTCGAATTCGACCCCCTCGCTGTACCGAAAGGAATTCTGGTTACAAGCTCGATTGGCTCGGTTGACCTCGCCTGGCCTGCTGTCGAGAGGGCGACGCGATATGC
>CAXBMV010000154.1:0-6897 GCA_963976575.1 uncultured Gammaproteobacteria bacterium
TGCTGGTGAACCTGCAAAAGGAAAAGGGCATGGCGCTGGTTTTGATCACCCACGACATGGGCGTGGTCGCGGAAACCGCGGAAAGAGTTGTCGTCATGTACGCCGGACAGCAGGTAGAGCAGCAGGAAGTCGAAACGCTTTTTACCGCACCACGGCATCCCTACACCCACGCCCTGCTGAATGCGCTGCCGGAACGCTCGCTGCATCTGGACCGGTTACCCACCATCGAAGGCGTGGTACCCGGTGCCGGTGACAGACCCACGGGATGCCTGTTCTCACCGCGATGCCGCTACGCCGAGGATGATTGCCGGCAGACCGTGCCACCGCTGAATGTCACCGGGCTGAACGCATTGCGCTGCTTCCATCCGGTAAGCGATACGGAGCAGTCAGCATGAGCATCGCCATCGAGGGTCGTGATCTGCGGCGTTATTACAAGGTCAAGGGCGAAGGCCTGTTTGCCAAACCGGTTATGCTCAAAGCAGTCGACGGCGCCAGCTTTTCGCTGGAAACCGGCAAGACTCTGGCGATAGTCGGCGAGTCGGGTTGTGGCAAGTCAACTCTGGCCAGGTTGGCGACCATGATCGAGGTACCGACCTCGGGTCAGATACTGATCAGTGGTTCGGACCCCCACGCCAATAATGGTGCCGATATTCCGCGCCTGCGCCAGGACATTCAGATTATCTTTCAGAATCCCTACGGCTCGCTGAATCCGCGCAAGAAGGTCGGTGCGATACTGGAAGAATCGGTAATCATCAACACAAAAATGGCGGCCGCCGAGAGGCGTCAACTGGCCGAGACCATGCTCGCCAAGGTCGGCCTGAGACACGAACACTACGACCGCTATCCGCATATGTTTTCCGGTGGACAGCGACAACGCATCGCCATCGCCCGCGCGTTGATGCTGAAGCCACGCGTGCTGATCGCCGACGAACCGGTATCGGCGCTGGATATTTCCATCCAGGCGCAGGTGTTGAACATTCTTATGGACCTGCAGGAAGAGATGGACCTTGCGCTGGTGTTCATTTCCCACGATCTGAGCGTGGTCAGACGCATCGCCGACCAGGTCATGGTGATGTACCTCGGCAAGGTAGTCGAGCAGGGAGAAGCCGCCGAAATTTTTAGCAACCCCGCGCATCCCTATACCCAGGCATTACTCGCGGCGACACCGGCGGTTGACCCGAAACTGCGCCTCGAGCGGGTAAAATTAACCGGCGAACTGCCCTCCCCGCTGGATCCCCCGGACGGCTGCGCCTTCCATACGCGCTGCCGTTACCGTCAGGATAAATGCAGCAAGGTTACACCCGAACTGAAATCACAGTACCAGCGACTGGTCGCCTGCCACTTTGCCGAATCGGCGGTAAAGAGCAAATAAGCACCTCAGCCGAGGTAAAAACGCATCATCCATTCACCCCAGATTGCCGCATCGGGCTGACCTGCCTCGATTTGTTTTTCGGCGCTGGCCACTGTCTCGTCGCCCAATCCCGGCGTCGCCTTAAGAAAATTCCGCATCGCCCGCAGTGGCTGTTCGGGGTGTCCCTGAAAACACAGGATGTTATCCCCCAGCGTATAAGCAAAGTCGGCATAGGCTTCGCATTGCGCGAACGCGGTAGCGCTGGCTGGCAGGCGCGTCACCCTTTCCTGGTTAAAATGATACAGGCCGGTTTGCGCTGCGACCGGTTGCATCCACGGGTAATCTGCCTCGATTGAAATCGGGTAATTGCCAATCATCCAGCCATGCTCGTTGAATCCAACCTCGCCGCCGAAAGTCTTTGCCACCAGTTGATGACCGAAGCAGGAAGCGATGATGCGTTTGCCAGCCGCATCCGCCTGGCGGATTAAATCCATCAGCCGCTCGATCCAGTCCTGTTGATCATGAACACTACAGGGGCTGCCAGTCACCAGCATCGCGTCGAAAGCATCGAGGTCCCCGGGAAACTGGTTTTGCGTGACGTAATAGATTTCGAATGAGGCCTTTTCATTAAACGGTTGCAACAAATCGACAAACTTTTGCGAATCGGTATGGCCGGGGTCGTCGCCCCAGTAGGTTTCGGGAACGCAATCGAGTATTGCAATTCTGATGGCTTGCTGCATGACCAGGAGGTACCCAAAGAAGATGACAGAAAGGCTTAAGATACCTGAAAAATGTCAGTCCGGCAGCCCCGCTGACAACCAGAGAGTAAATAAACATGACCCCCGAAGAATCCCGCTGTTGCGGTCACCAGCTGGTCGGCTGAATCGCCGAATACCGCGAACAGGTCGAGCAAATGCCGGTACGCGCCCAGATCAAACCCGGTGCGATTCAAAAGTGCATGCCAGCCAGCCCTCCCGGGCAACAAATCCTATTCGAAGCTTAGCTCCAGCAGAACCAAACACGTCGGAAAAAAGAAAGACATCGCAGGTGAAAAAAGGTAGATTACGCGGTTTTCGAGTCAACTAAAGAGTCCCGGCAATAATGGCAAATATCACCTGGAAAATGCAGGACGGTAGCGAAATCAGTGCGGACGTGAAGGATGGTCTGAACCTGATGGAAGCGGCAACCGCTAACAACGTACCCAATATCGAAGGCGAATGCGGCGGCTGTCTATCCTGCGCCACCTGCCATGTATTTGTCGACCCCGAATGGTATGCGCGGACTGGCTCAGTCGATGACATAGAAGACACCATGCTGGAAATGACCGATGTCGAGCGCGAAGACAATAGCCGTCTGAGCTGCCAGATTATTGCATCCCCCGAACTCGACGGATTGATTCTCCACGTTCCCGAGCCCGAGTAACATGAGCGACCCGATAGTGGTAGTAGGTGCAGGACAGGCCGCGGCGTCTTTTATTACGCGCCACCTCGCGCTGGCCAGCCCGCAGCCACTGTTACTGATCGGTGAAGAATCCTATCCGCCTTACCAGCGTCCGCCGCTGTCGAAAAAATATCTGATGGGTGAACTGGAAATGGATCGCCTGTTCATTCGCCCGATGGACTGGTACGCCGAACAGTCGGTAAGCACCCGTTTCGACACACGCGTTACGCAAATCGACCGCGCCGCCAGGCAGCTACTCACCGACAGTGGTGACAGCATTGCCTACGACAAGCTGCTGCTGTGTACAGGTTCCAGCGCACGCAGGCTCCCGGCAGAACAGGGTGGCGAACTCGAGGGTGTATTTACGCTGCGCAGCATTGTCGACATAGAACGCATCTTGCCATCCTTCCAGTCGGGGAAAAAACTACTCATAGTCGGTGGCGGCTATATAGGTCTGGAAGCCGCCGCAGTGGCGCGCAAACTCGGCCTGGAAGTCACCCTGCTGGAAATGGCAGAGCGCATACTGCAGCGCGTCGCCTCGGCGGAAACTTCGGGTTATTTTCGCCGCATGCACTCAGGACATGGTGTTGATCTGCGCGAATCGGTGCGCATGCGCCGCCTGCTGGAAACCTCGGGCCGGGTCACCGGCGCCGAACTCGAATCGGGTGAAATCATCGAAGCCGATCTGGTTCTGGTCGGCATAGGTGGACAGGCGAATAGCCAGCTTGCCGAGGCAGCCGGACTGGAATGTGATAATGGCATCGCGGTTAACCAGCAATGTCAGAGCTCGGACGCCAATATTTTTGCCGCCGGAGACTGCTGCAGTTTCATCCGCAACGGCCAGCGTATTCGTCTGGAATCGGTACAAAACGCTTCAGATCAGGGCGATCTGGTTGCCAGGGTGCTGGCCGGTGAAGACAAAAGCTACGATGCCCTGCCCTGGTTCTGGTCTGACCAATACGACTGCAAACTGCAAATCGTCGGTCTCAATCAGGGCCACACCCAGGCGGTAGAGCGCCGCGGCGAAGACCCCGCCAGCCTGTCAATCTGGTATTACACGAATGATCGCCTGATCGCCATCGACGCGATGAATGACGCCAAGGCCTATGCTTTTGGCAGAAAGATTATCGAGGCGGGAAAACACCCGACGCCGGCACAGATCGCCGATCCGGCAACCGACTTGAAGGCTATCGCCAAATCCTGAAGGCTTCGGCCAGCAACAGCGCTCGCTCTGGTGGATTCTCTGCGACCAGCTTCCCGCTGAGACTGACATAGGCCTCGAAACGCTCCTTGATCTGGCGCACATAGTTCACCGGCTCCAGACCATTGACGTAACCATAACGCGCCTTCTTCGCATACTGCTTCTTCGACAGCAAAAGCATCGCATTCTCGGTATGGTCAAACCATCGATCCGGGTCGTGCCCCAGTTGCTCGGCGAGACGACGCGCGTCGTGCACATGCCCGGCGCCCGCGTTATACGAGGCCAGCGTAAACCAGAGGCGTTCCGCCAGCGGCAGTTCTGCGCTGAAGCGATCGCGCAACCAGTCCATATACTTGATGCCACCGCGGATACTGTGGTCGGGGTCGGCTATCTTGCTCACCCCCATCGACTTGGCGGTACGCGGCATTAACTGCATCAATCCGGCCGCTCCGGCAGGCGACTTTGCCTTCGGGTTGAAGCGACTTTCCTGGTACATCTGCGCCAGCACAAGACGCCAGTCGAAACCGTAGCGGTCGGCGTACTTGCGTACCAGCTTGTCGTATGGCGATATCTGTCCTTTCAAGGTATCTATGACTCGTCCGCGGGCAAGGCGCTGCACCGATGCGTGGCTCCTGAAATACTTGTCGTAGGTGACGTTGTAAAACTCGCTACGGTAAACCCGCTTGACGAAGGCGTCGAGTTCCTGCTTCAGCAACGGATTACTGGCACGCAGGGCAACCGCGTGAGCTACCTCGGTTTCATCGGCATAAGCCGACCTCACCGCCACCGATTTTGCCAGCTCGATATTGAGCACATGCTCGCTGGCCATGACCGCCTCGTATTTCCCACTGGCGACCCCCTGGATCAATTGTTCGCTTTCCAGGCCATCTTCCACCAGTTCCAGCTTGAATTCCCCACCATGCTCTTCCATTTGCTGCAGTTTCTGCCAGTGTTCTCCGTGGCGCCGCACCGCCAGCCTGATGCCGCGCAATTCTTCCAGCGAAGCGGCCTTGTTGTCGCGGTGCACGAGGATATGCTGTCGCGCGTAGTGATAGGGGTTGGAATAAGCCAGGCCGTGTTTTTTCAGATCATCATCGACTTCGAGGAACCCGAGTGCGATATCGGCGCGTCCTTGCAGCAGCCAGCCGCTCAACTCGCGCGGGTCAGGGGGCACTATCACTTCAAGACGCAGGCCGTGGTAGTCGGCAAAGGCGCGCGCCAGCTCGTACTCGAAGCCCATCAACTCGCCGCGATAGAGAAAATAGGAAGCTGCATTATTGCGCAGTAACACCCGCAGTACACGGCGTTTGCGAATGGCATCGAGATCACCCTGCTGCAGCTGATCAAGCGCATCGACATTGTTTTCCAGTTGCAGGTAACGGTTTATCTCGCTGCGCAGGCGTGGCGCATTCTTGCGTATGCCCCAGGCGATATTGCGCTGCCCGCTAAAATTATCGGCGACTTTAAAATCATCGCGGTAGCTGGCATAAATCTGCGCCAGGTTGGAATCCATGATGGTAGCGTCGATTTCACCCGAGGCGAGGTAATCGAGAATCTGTTCGCGCAATTCATTGTCGGGGGTGGCGATCACTTCGATATCGGGATAACGATTTTTCTTCAGCCACTGCAAGGCGTGCCAGAAAGTGGAGTCACGGTTGACCATCACTTTCTTGCCATCCAGGTCGCGTACCTTTTGTATGCTTTTGTTGCCACTGGCGACCAGGATTTGCTCGAATACGTGATCCACCGGCACCGAGAAGGCTATTTTTTTCAGGCGCTGGTCGTTAATCGTCAGGTTGTTGATGATGATATCGCCCCGACCCTCCTCAAGTGCCGGGATTAACTGGGCAAAGTTTTCCACTATGACCAGTTGAGGCGTGAGTCCGTGCGACAAGGCGAATTCGGTAGCGATGCGTTGCTGCTCGGCCAATGGTGAGCGCTGCCTCGGCAGGTAGACCACGCTGCTGAAATCCCTGGGCACCAGAATTCGCAGTTTTCCGCTGGCAAGAATATCGTTGAAATCACCCTGACGTACCTCTACCTCTGCAAGCGTAGTGTAATCGAGGTTGATGAAAGCCCGTGCGGGGCTTGCCAGGGAAAGCAGCAATAGCATTCCAAGTAATTGAATTACAAGGGAATTAACTTTGAATCTGCCGCTCGATATCTGGCGCATAGACGCAGGTTTCGAAAAGGTGGAGATTCATAGTATCAATATCACCGCGCCTGTCCAAAAAAATACGCCTGCGTCCGGCTAGTAGCTAATCCCGGTAACCAGGTAAAGCATGCGTCCGTCCGGCACCTCGACCACGATTTCATCACCCAGTTCGCGCTTCATCAGCGAACGCGCCAGTGGTGAATCCATGCTGATATAATGCTGCTCGCGGTCGAATTCATCGGGGCCGACGATTCGGTAAACATGACTGTCTTCGTTTTCATCTTCGAGTTGCACAGTGGCACCGAAGAATATTCTTTCGTTGCTGGCCGGCTTCTGATTGACCACGTTCAATTCCGGCAGGCGTTTTTGCAGATAGCGGATACGCCTGTCGAGTTCGCGCAATTCCTTCTTGCGATAAATATACTCGGCATTCTCGGAACGATCGCCCTCGGCCGCGGCAGCCGACAACGCGGCCACTACCTCGCGTCGCTTCAGCCAGATTGCCTTTTGCTCGGCTTCGAGCAGGCGCATGCCTTCCGGGGTGATATAGGGGGATTTTTTCGGCGCAGGGGGGCGGTAACGAATCATGCTGAAACTAAATTGCGTATTTCTTCATCGCTGCCTGATTGAAGCTGAATCCGGTTCCGGCACGTTCGGGAACAGGGATCATACCGTCTTTTACTTCCATCGCTTCGTTGAATAGCGGCGCGAACCAGGGCATATGCTCCACCGAGATACAGTTGGCCTCGG
>CAXBMV010000155.1:0-6896 GCA_963976575.1 uncultured Gammaproteobacteria bacterium
GCAGTTTCTGTCGCCGCGATTGATTCGCGAATTCAAGCTGTTTTCGATACTCGATGATGAGGAGCAAAGCGAGCTCGAAGTGACATCGATCCACAATGATGCCGGTTACCAGTATCTTCGCCAGGCGCTGTCCAACCAGTACAACCTGAGTATGAATGAACCCAATATCCAGGTGTACAACGTCGACATGATGGGCGACAGGACGCTGACGCTGCGCCATATTCCACAAAACAGAATACCGCTGGCGGAGAATCGCGATCAGGTACTCAGACACCTGCGCAGGCTATGGGGCTTCAACGTCAGGCTGGAAACCATCGGTACCGATGGCGAGGTATTGTCTACCGAGGAGTGCGCGGCTTAAGCCGGCCTGCTAAATCTATATCCTGTTACCGCTAACCACCCTTGATTGGCGGTAACAGCACGACATCGTCGCTGGCGGAAATCTGTAGACCTTCGTAGTTTTCGGCATCCACTTTTTCATCGTTGATTATGACAATGTATGCTTTTTCGCTTGGTATCGGCAATTGCTGCAACAGGCTGCTAAGGCTGGCGTTTTCTTCGAGGCTGACCCGACAGCCATTGAAAGAGCTGCCGGGGGGCAGGTAGGCGCGCAGCCCGCCGAACAGTTTCACTGAAACTTCCATCAGGCGGGCTTTGCGATAATCAATTCAGACCGAGGCGGGTGAGGGTGTCTTTGGTCGGTACGCCCTCGTCGCTCCAGCCACAGAGCTGGTAATACTCCGGCAACATTTCGTCGAGCTTGCACACCAGTCCCTTGCCGACACCGACGTCGGCCGGTTCTTCGAGGATACGCTTCGGCAGGGTATCGTCTTTTTTGCCGAGTCCGGCGCGGATATTGAACAGTCGCTCCAGGTTCCAGATGCGCTCACCGGTTTGCTGCATGCGTTCTTCCGTCCATTCGCCGTTACAGGCCGATGCGACCAGTTCACGATAGTCATCCATACCCCAGCCACAGCCGCCCGGGAACAGGCACAGGCCGCTGGAGTCTATGAATGCAACATCCTGCTGGCTGTCGCGTACGATTTTTGCCTTGCCGGCGACCTCGGTGGTTTCGAAGTCGTGGCCGTAGGGGTCGGCGCGCAAGTGACAGGCACCGCGGTTACTGGTGGCGTAGGCCAGGCCCATGCCCTGCATGCTGCGTCCGTCGTAGGCAGCGAATTCCTGACCTTTCACGGTCATGGACAAATCGGGGTGGCCGTATTTTTCACAAAGGCGTTTCGAACCCATCGCAATATCGGCACCGAAACCCTCGCCTTTGCCGGTTAGCTCGGCGATGGCGCAGAGCGCCTCGGCGGAACCGAATTCGAGTTTGATGCCACCGGTGGTTTTTTCATCGATTGCGCCTATGTCGAATAGCTCCATCGCCGCGGCAATGGTACCGCCCAGCGATATCGGGTCCATGCCGTATTCGTTGCAGAGGAAACCGGCGTAGGTCGCGGCATCGATATCGTCGACACCGCAGGCCGATCCCAGCGCATAGGCGGTTTCGTATTCGAGGCCACCGGAGGCACCGTGGTACTGCGGTTTGTCCTTGATCGAGAAATGCGTCGGGTCGATCTTGCAGATGCGCCCGCAGCCTATGGTGCAACCGAAGCAGGCGCCGTTGGTAACCAGGTTGGTATGACCATTGGCGTTGGGCGTGTGCATGGCTTCGGGGTTGAGCTTTTCCGCACCCGCGAAACTGACGCTGCGGTTATTGTTGGTCGGCAGGCTGCCGAAACGGTTGGTTACGTCGATCATCGCCAGGGTGCCGTCGCGCGACATTTCATCGCGGTCATTCATGCGCGCATTGACTTCGTTGACCTTGTCGAAAAAGGCCTTTGGATTCGCATTTCTAACACCCACGGTACCGCGTACCGCGATGGTCTTGATCAGCTTCGAGCCCATCACCGCGCCCACGCCGGAACGCCCGGCGGCACGGTGCTTGTCGTTGACCACGCAGGCGTAGCGACACAGGTTTTCTCCGGCCTGTCCGATGGAGGCAAAGCGCATCAGCGGGTCACGGTATTTTTTCGTCAAGATGTCTTCGGTTTCCCAGACGGTCTTGCCCCAGACTTCGCTGGCGTCACAAATTTCAGCCTTGTCGTCCTCGATATGCAGGTATACCGGCTTGTCGGATTTGCCTTCGATGATGAGCATGTCGTAGCCCGCCAGCTTCAGCTCGGCGCCAAACTTGCCACCCGAATTGGAACAGGCGATGGCGCCGGTGAGCGGCCCCTTGGTGATCACCGAGTAGCGGCCACCGGTAGATGCCATGGTGCCGGTGAGCGGGCCGGTGGCGACTATCACCTTGTTGGCCTCGGAGAGGGCGTCGGCGGCCGGGTCCATTTCCTCGAGCAGGTATTTGCTGCCGAGACCGCGTTGGCCAAGATAAGTCTCGGCCCATTCCATGTTCAACGGTTCGATGGCACAGCTGCCCTTGCTTAAATTGACGCGAAGTATTTGACCTTGCCAGCTCATTTTGTGCCTCTTCAGGTTATTGTGTTATTCGCAGGATTGTATATCCTGCCGAGCAGATTGAACAGATACTACTGGGTAAATTGAGGCGGCTGCGATGATCAGGGTCATAATTGAGCGTGAAATTGCCGAAGGGCTGGAACAATTCTACGAAAAGGCGATCTCCAACCTGCTGGAGGTGATGATCTCTGCTCCGGGTTACCTGTCCGGTGAATCGCTGGTCGATATCCACCGGCCCAACCACTACGTCGTGGTAACCCGCTGGAGCAATGAAGACGCCTGGAACCGCTGGTTTCGCTCCCCGCAACGCCAGCAGCTGCTGACCGCGATAGCGCCATTCCTGATGCGCGACGAAAAACACACGCTGTTGCGTCAGCTTAGTTTCCACGAAGACACCTCGCCTCACTGAAGCACGAGCAGGGCCCGAACGCGGGGTCATCCTGAAGGACATTTTCTCCACTTAAAATAAATCGACGCCTGCTTTGGCCTTCGGTTATCATGCGCGCCAAGTCAGCTGGATAATCGCTGGTTCGCTGTCTTTGACTAGCGGGCTGGAGGAAAGTCCGGGCTCCACAGGGCAGAGTGCCAGATAACGTCTGGGAGGCGTGAGCCTACGGCCAGTGCAACAGAAAGGAAACCGCCAGCCTCGGCTGGTAAGGGTGAAAGGGTGCGGTAAGAGCGCACCGCGCTCCTGGTAACAGGAGTGGCATGGTAAACCCCACTCGGAGCAAGACCAAATAGGAAAACTATGGCGCGGCCCGCGTCGTTTTCGGGTTGGTTGCTTGAGGCGGAAAGGCGACTTTTCGTCCAGATGAATGATTATCCTCGACAGAACCCGGCTTACAGGCTGACTTACTTTTTCGCCTACTGCGCGGTCCAACTGCGGCGTTGGATTTTTCAGCGGGACCATCGCGTACTTTATGTACGCTCAGGCCTCCGCTGAAAAATCCGCCTTGCATTTGGGCCGCTCGTAACGGCGAAAATCATCCCGGTTTATAGCTAAAATTATCGCCTACTGCGCGGTCCAACTGCGGCGTTGGATTTTTCGTCGGGACCCTCACGTACTTTGTGTACGCTCGGGCCTCCGACGAAAAATCCGCCTTGCATTTGGACCGCTCGTGACGGCGAAAACATCCCGAATTATTGATAAAATTATAGCCTACTGCGTGGCCCAACTGCGGCGTTGGATTTTTCAGCGGGACCATCGCGTACTTTGTGTACGCTCGGGCCTCCGCTGAAAAATCCGCCTTGTCTGTGGGCCGCTCGTGACGGCGAAAATCATCCCGGTTTATAGCTAAAATTATCGCCTACTGCGCGGCCCAACTGCGGCGTTGGATTTTTCAGCGGGACCATCGCGTACTTTATGTACGCTCAGGCTTCCGCTGAAAAACCCGCCTTGCCTATGGATCGCTCGTGACGATGAGCCTCTCTCCAGCTTTTTCGTATACGGAGAAAGTCTTTAATTCTATTGTTTTTGATTATCACTGCTAATAAACTGCCGCGCATGAATTTTTCTCGGAAGCGCCGAATAACAGTACCCATTCTCTGGGTCATGATGATTTCCATCATGCTGTTGTGCGTCCAGAACCTGCAATTCCATGTTCACAGTCTGGATCATCATGGACCGCTCCAGCATCATGACTCCCAAATAGATTTGAATAATGGGGAGCACGATCAAGTCGCAGTGAAGCATTTAGCAATTGACTCATCACATGCCGATCATCACGATCTTTTGGTGGTCGAGATGGATGCCAGCCCGGACACTATCTTTAAGCAGTCTTCCATGAACGGGGCATCTGTAGCTCTGTTCACCCTGATTTTTATGTTACTCATACTGGGTGTTTATGCCCGGTATCTACCCAGAAATCGCCGCCTTGCTAGTTTTGTACCCAGTAGGCGATTTCACCTATTCCCCCTGTTACGCGCGCCTCCTCTATAAACCTGTCGATTTCGTAATAATCGATTTCTATCTTGCCGACTCAGGTTAGTCAGCAATACACATTTTGATTTGGTCTCTTGAGGTAACAAGCCTGTTACCCCTGCTGACGAATTATAGGTTTATTTATTTTGAGGTTTCATAGTTATGGAAATATTGACATTGATTGTACATACCAATGTACAACAGGATTTATCCGATCGATTACGGTCAATGGATAAGGTGAGTGGATTCACGTTCACTCACGTGGAAGGGCACGGAGATCATATTGAAAAGGGCGGTTTCCTTGCCGCCCATCACAAAGTAGTCGGTTATATTCCGAGAATACCCACCGACCTGTTACTGGAAGATGGCGACGTAGATAGTGTTCTGGAAAATATTTCGCACAAAAAAGCGGCTATTACCGGTCAGGGCTGTTACTGGGTGACACCTGTCGAAAAGGGAGGACACCTGTAGTGATATACCAGCTACCAAAGGAAAGGTTCGTCCGTAACCTGTTGCTGCTGGCGACGGGGGTTTTCCTGTTTATCCTGTTATCCGATCTGGCCTATGCGCACGGCATGTCTGAGGAGGAGAAACAGTCAATTCTTGACGGAGGAAACCTCAGTTACCTGTGGCTTGGTGCTACGCATATGCTGTCGGGTTACGACCATCTTGCGTTTGTATTTGGCATCATCTTCTTTTTGACCAATTTTCGGGATATTGCCAAATATGTTACTGCGTTTACCGTCGGGCACAGTGTCACCCTGATATATGCAACGTTTAATGCCATTCAGTTCAATTACTTTCTGATTGATGCCGTAATTGCGCTAAGCGTCTGTTATATAGCCTTTGCCAATCTCGATGGATTTCGCAAATACCTGAGTATCAAGCCGCCGAATATGCTGGTGATGATCACCGGCCTCGGCCTGATTCACGGTTTCGGGCTGTCTACCCGACTTCAGGCCTTGCCGCTCAGCGAGGATCAGTTGTTGATGAATATCGTTTCTTTCAACATCGGCATCGAACTGGGGCAGATCAGCGCACTGGTTGTGATGCTGTTACTGATTGCTACCTGGCGCAAAACACATTTCTTTCAGACCTTCAGCGTTATCACTAATTACGGCTTGATTGCGCTGGGCGGACTGTTGTTTCTGATGCAAATGCACGGATATGAACACACGGCCAATGCGGAGGAGTTTGTCGTTAGTGAGGGTGCGGCAGCTGTCGTCCCGGTAGCAATGCCAGTCGATGATTCGCTACCCTGGAAGGATAGCGTCAATATCACCATTCCTGCGCGGGGTGACACGGAATACAAGATATTTGTCGAGACGGGCAATACCTTCAGCTATACCTGGCAGACTGATGGTGAGTCCTTGTACTTTGATTTTCATGGCGAACCGGCCAACGATACCAGTGGTTCTTTCCAGAGCTTTGACAAAAAAACGGATAAAAACGCTTCCGGTTCTTTGACGGCTACTTTCAGCGGAACCCATGGCTGGTACTGGAAAAACAGCACGACTAATCCAGTGGTGGTTACCCTTAAAACGAAAGGCGACTACCTTGCTGGAGATGCTATGAAAAACCCACCCTTATCCGAGCCCACCGCCAATGGGGCAACAAAAACTCGTAAATCTATTTATTAAACAAAAGGAAATTTCATTATGAACATTCAATCAATTATCTTAACTTTCGTATTAACGCTGTTTTCATCAGTCGCTCTTGCGGGCGCAGGGCATGATCATGGGGCCCCGCGTGAACCAGTAACTCAGCAGCAGGCTGAGCAGACAGCCAACCAAATATTGGCAACATTTGTTGGTAAAGGTGTCATTGATAAGAGTTGGGATACCAGCAAGGTCGAAAAAGCCGAGAGAAAACAGTTCGATAGCAATCTGGAATGGGTCGTCAGTTATAAAAACGAAAGTATTAGTGACCCGCAAAAGCGCACCTTGTATATTTTCATGACCCTGGCAGGGGAATATCTGGCAGCAAATTATACGGGTGAATAAAGTTCGGCAAGCATAGTATAAGGCTCATCCCCGTCGCGTAACTGATGGTCGACGGGGATGAGTTTCTCAATTGAATTCTGTAGCTACTGATGAAGGTGCATTACTGGCTATTAGATTTCTAGAATTTTCATTACGGTCGCTGATGCGAGGCTATGTGGCTTGAAATCAATCATCTTCGAGAGTAAATGACGTGCACAAAACTCCTATTCTGATGGCGTTATTATCGGCCGCTCTATTTGGTGCTGCGACGCCCGCCAGTAAACTGCTTTTGGCGGGTCTCACGCCATTTCCACTCGCCGGATTACTTTACCTGGGCGCAGCCATAGCAGTGGCACCCGCCGCGCTCAAAAATGGAGGATTCGCATTGCCGCTGCGCGACGACCGCCGAAATCAATTACTGCTCGCTGGTGCAATCTTGTTTGGAGGCATACTCGGACCAGTCGCCCTGTTATTCGGTTTAAAACTTGCTGAAGCTGCGTCCGTGTCGCTCTGGC
>CAXBMV010000156.1:0-6895 GCA_963976575.1 uncultured Gammaproteobacteria bacterium
GGCGTACCCGGTAATGGCTTTGCAGGGACGCCGTGAACCCTTCCCTTGGGGCTTGCGCGCAGCGTCCTTGCTGCGCGACACCCTGCGAAGCCATCACCGGCTTTGCTGCCGATCGAATCGAGAGATAATCCTTATTGATTTGTCATCCCGTGGCTCGACCCGATGCGGCGCCCCGACGGGATCCAGTGGCTTTAGCCCATGCCCCCGATGTCCTGCAACGCCTCTTGCAACAGCGCCTGCGCCAATGCCAGGGATGAACTTGGAACTACAGGCGTACCCGGTAATGGCTTTGCAGGGACGCCGTGAACCCGTCCATGGGGGCTTGCGCGCAGCATCCCTGCTGCGCGACACCCTGCAAAGCCATCACCGGGATCGCTACCGATCAGTAATAAATCGGGAACTGTCCTCATTTTTTCAATGTTTTTGATCGTGGTTCCGGAATCCACGCTGCTCAAAAACGACACCATCATCCCTGCCGATCGTTTGGGAGTTGGGAACTGATTCCGTTATTACCGGTGTTGTTGATTCTGGTCCAGGAATCTACGATGCTCCAAAATGTCACCGTCATCCCGGAAGGCGCGCAGCGCCTGTCCGGGATCTCCCGACGAATGGGCTGAAAAAGGGCGAAGGTAACTGGCGGCGCGAACCATCTGGAGATCCCGGATAACGCCTGCGGTGTTTCCGGGATGACGTTTAGTTTATTAAGGGTTTGCGGCGTTTCCCCGAGAAAGTAGTGCGCCGGATTCCGGGGTGACGCTAGCCGCCTTTCGGGACGACGCTACGCGTCGTCTCGTCATCGATGATCTCGCCTATGATTTCCATGTCTTCAACGCTGAAGGTCAGGGGAATGCGCAGGTCGAAGGTGGTCGCCAGAATTTTCAGCGTGTTTGGTAAGTGTTGTTTTGACTCGATATAACGCCAGCTATCGTAGCGGCTGGTAAAGCCCTGCGGCTCGGCGCCACCAAACCATTTCAATTCTACCCCGCGAGCGGCGCAGTCCGCGATAAACCCGGCAACCCGCGCTGGCGGCAAGGACTCTACGCGAAACTGTAGCGAGCTGCCGACATAGGTTTCTTTGTCTGATCGTAGTGGCAACTGAATCGACGGGTTTTGTGCGAGTCGGTTTTGCAATGCCAGGTAGCGTTCGTTCCAGCGCTGGCAATTGCGTTCCAGCCCGGGCAATTGCGCGCGCAGAATCGCCGCGCGTAGATTATCCATGCGGCCGCTGTAGTTAGGCGTATCCAGCTTGATATCAGCAAAAACGCTGGCGGGTGGGGCCGTGCCGTTGCGTTCGAACAGCATGTAAGACCCCGACATCATAATCGCGCGCGCCATCAGTTCCTCGTCGTTGCTGGTCAACAGGCCGCCTTCTCCGGAATTTATATGCTTGTAGGTTTGCGTGCTGAAGCAGGCCACCTTGCCGAAACTACCCGACCTACGTCCGTTCCAGCTGGCACCCATGGTATGCGCGCAATCTTCGATCAGGATAACCCCGTACTGTTCGCAAAGAGCGACCACCGCGTCCATATCGGCGATGTGACCGCGCATATGCGAAATCATGAAAAAGCGCGCGCCGGATTGGCGCATCATGGTTTCGAGGTGGTCGAGGTCGACGCAGTAGTTTTTGTCGATCTCCACCAGCAGGGGCTTGCCGCCGGCGTTGTCTATCGCCCCGGGTACCGGAGCCAGCGTGAATGCATTGGTGAGCACGCTTTCACCCGCTTTGATACCCGCAGCCTTGAGCGCAACATGTAACGCGTAGCCCCCGGATGTACAGGCGAGACAGTGAGACTGCCCCATGTGGTTGGCAAATTCGATTTCAAGCTGGGAGGCCTCGGCGATTTCACCGGCAATCACGTTGTAGCGATGCAATCGCCCCGACTGCATGATTTCCACGGCGCGTTCTATCGCAGCCGCTGGCAATGCTTCCTGCTGGGTGAAGGCTTTGTTGAAGATGGTTTTACTCATATTGCTCACGGGATCAGGGACAGGTAAAGATTTGCATGATTGCACAGGAATTCGCGTGATAAAAACCAATTCTGCGATAGAGTGAAGCTTTTTGCAGGAGTGATGAGTTGATACCGGCTTTTATACTGACGCGCCAATGGCAGGATGACAGCGATGGTTTGCGTCTGGATTTCTGGCTGGCCAGCGAGCAGGGCCCGCTACAGGTATCGATACATCGACAGCAGGCCATATTCTTTATCCGTCAGGCCGACGAGGTCGCGGCAAAAGAATTGCTCGGTAATAGCCCCGGGGTATCTATAAAACCGCTGCAGCTGAAAACTTTTTCAGGCGAAGCCGTTTGCGGCGTTTATTTTGCTTCACAGCAACAGCTATACCGCAGCCGCGATCGTCTGGGCCAGGCCGGTATTGCCTGTTACGAATCCGATATTCGTCCAGCGGAACGCTTTCTTTGCGAACGCTTTATTACCGCATCGGTGGAGGTCGACGCCGACTATAGTAGCGAAACCCTGCACGATGTCCGCCTTCAGCCGGGCGCCTATATCCCTCAGCTCGAAGTCATGTCGCTGGATATCGAATCCGATTATGAAAGCGATGTTCTGTTTTCGATTGCCTTTGTCACCACTCAGGCCAGCAAGGTGTTGATGATCGGTGAAGGCAGCGACAACGAAACCATCGAGTATGTAGCGGATGAAAAGGCCCTGTTACTGCGATGGCTGGACTGGGTAGAAAAAACCGACCCCGATGTACTCATCGGCTGGAATGTAATCAATTTCGATTTGCGCCTGCTGCACAGGCGCGCCCAGGCCCTGTCGGTCGCCATGACTCTGGGAAGAAATCGACTGTTGCCGAAATGGCGGAAATCGCAGGCCGACAATAACCAGCACTTTGTACTGGTGCCGGGACGCGTGGTACTCGACGGCATAGATACGTTGAAATCGGCGACTTACAATTTCCCCAGTTTTGCGCTCGAGTCGGTTGCCCGGGAATTACTCGGCAGGGGGAAGTTGATTCATGATACGACTCACTCTGACCCCTTATACAAGGCAAAGGAAATAAAACGCCAGTTCCAGCAGGAAAAAGAAACCCTGGCGGCCTACAACCTGGAAGACTGTCAACTGGTCTGGGAAATATTCGAGAAAACCGCCTTGATCGAGTTTGCCATGGCGCGAGCGCGACTAACCGGTCTGGAAATGGATCGCATCGGTGGCTCCGTCGCCGCCTTCGATAACCTCTATCTGCCGCGGCTGCATCGCAAGGGATATATCGCGCCCAATATCGGTGATTATCAGGGCGAGTTGAGTGCCCCCGGGGGCTATGTCATGGATTCGAAACCGGGCCTGCACGAATCGGTACTGGTGCTGGATTACAAGAGCCTGTATCCGAGTATTATCCGCAGCTTCAGAGTCGACCCCTATGCGCGCATTGCGGCGAAGCAGGCAGATCCGGCGGATATAGTGACCGGCTACGACGGCGCCAGCTTTCACAAGTACGAGCATATACTGCCCGATATCATCACCGAGCTGTGGGCGGCACGCGATCAGGCCAAGCGCGACGCCGACGCGGCGTTGTCGCAGGCGATCAAGATCATCATGAATTCATTTTACGGCGTACTCGGCACGCCGGGCTGTCGCCTGCACGATTCGCGCCTGACCAGTTCGATTACCAAACGCGGTCACGACATTATTATCCAGAGCGTAAAGCTGATCGCAGATGAGGGCTATGAAGTGATTTATGGCGATACCGATTCGGTTTTCGTCTCACTGCAGGGTCCGCGTAATAATGCCGAGGCCGCGAAGATCGGTGCGCGACTGGTGGAAGTCATCAACCGTTACTGGCGCGAGACCCTGCAACGTGAATTCGGCATTGAGTCGTGTCTGGAAATGGAATTTGAAACGCATTTCCGCCAATTCTTCATGCCCACCATGCGTGGCTCCGATCAGGGCAGCAAAAAACGTTACGCAGGGTTGATCGAAGATGATCAGGGCAATCGAAAAATCCTCTACAAGGGTCTGGAAACGGTACGTACCGACTGGACCGAGCTGGCGCGGCAATTTCAGCAGAAGCTTTACCAGCTAGTCTTCGATGGCGAGGAGTATCAGGCCTTTATCCGCGAGACTTTGGAAAAGTTGAACAATGGCGAACTCGACGCGCAACTGGTTTATCGCAAACGACTGCGCAAGAAACTCTCCGAGTACCAGAAGAATATTCCGCCGCATGCCCAGGCTGCGATCAAGTCCGAGGCGCTGTTCAAGGCGCGGGGACAACCGTCGCGTTATCGCAACAAGAGCTGGATCGAGTACGTGATCACCCAGTCCGGGCCGCAGACGCTGGAATGCCTGAGCGACCGCCTCGATTACCAGCACTACCATGAAAAGCAGCTGGAACCGATCGCAGATACCATACTGAATGCTATTGGATCATCCATGGATGCGGTCACCGCACAGCAACGCGATCTTTTCTAAAGCCGTCGTCGACGACAACGGCCTGTCGGGTTTATCGGGGAGGTAGTTCGTCGTGACAGGGCAACGCGTCGACTTCTTCTCGCCAGACGGCTCGCGATTGCCAGAAAATATTCTGCTGCGGGCGTATGCCGGGATCCTGATCGAGTGTGCCCGCAGGAATGATCACAGCGCGGCCGCTTTGCGCCATCCAGGGTAGTGAGGAGCCGCATTGCTTGCAAAAGCAGGTGGCGAAATGTTTTGCCTCGGGGTGTTCGAAACGCCCGACCATATCTTCGCCCTGCAACCATTCGAACTGTTTCGGATCGACGATGATATTGGCGGCATGCGCACTACCGGTAAACTTGCGGCAGCGCGAGCAGTGGCAATATTGGAAAACCATTTCCGGGCCCTGGTACTGGTAGCTAACCGCACCACAGAGGCAGCTACCCTTGATGTTTTCAGTCATATCTATCTCCTGCAAATGGGTTTCAGTCTAGCCCTTGCTGACCTGATTCGGCAAATCCGGTGCCAGCCGGGAAATGATCGCGTTAAAGGTTTCGTCCGCCAGTTTCAGGCGAAATAAATCGGTATCGCAAATGGTGAAGCTACCGGCCTGTATCGAAACATAGGTTTGCTGGCTGGCCGGGTCGATGAAATCTATCGAGTCTATGCGGGCGATGCACTGGCGCAGGAAGCCGAGATTATTCTCGACGCGTTGCGATTCCTCGGATAAGGCCACCTGTTCTGGCCCGCTAGCCAGCAGGTTGATGCGCTGGAACCGCTCGATGTCGATGAAGGCAGTCGGCCGGTAAATTTGCATCTTGCCCTGGGTGCCGCGCGCGATCAGTTCGGGATAAGTGCCCTTGGCAACACTGTTGTCGAGGAACTCATAAAAATAACGCGGCCGGGTATTGGCCAGCCATTTGAATAGCAGTTTCGGCATGCCGGCATAGGCTTCGATGCAGTGGCCGAGAAAGTCGGGTACGGCTTTATAGCGGCCGCGCACCAGACCGCGTTCCCAGCCGCGTTCGACAGTGGCGGCCGGCGGCGCGACGATGAAATACATATACATAGTGTCGATGTAACGTACATAGGTATTGTGCAGCACGCGGGTGACCTTTTCGCTCTCGAAACTGTCGAAGCGAAAGCGATCGACCATTAGATGGGGAATGGATTTGCGTTGCTCCGCGCTGGCACGGATGTAATGGTCGAGCCGGGTGTCGATGATATTCACTTCATGGCTGGTGAAGCGACCCGCGTACTTGTAACTCTCCCCTAGTGCATCGTAATCGATCAGCATGCGCCGCCAGATGTCCGGGCTGATGGTGGCGTAACCCTGTGCGTCGAAACCGAGCTCTGCCATTTTTTCCAACAGCATAGGCCGCAACGAGCTCTTGCCTGCGGCCGAGGCGCCCTTGAGACTGATGAGTACCGGTTTATCGGCTACCTTGATGCGATCGTAACCCTCGGCCTCGATGGCCTCGTCAATAATTACCTCGACCTGCTTGCCTATGTCGCGGCTGCCCAGATAATTACAGGCGTGGCGTACGCATAATCGTTTCAGGTAGTCCACATCGTTGCCGATGAAACCTCGATTGGTGGCGATAGCACCGAGCACGCGGTAGAGGCTACGAAACATGGCCGACGACATTTCATCATCGGCATTCAAACCACGTATTTTGAATGAATTAATCATCTCGAATTCGCGTTCCTGTCGAGACAGGAGTGGCGCCGGCGCGGGTTTCTTGCCAGCGAACAGACGCGATAGCAGAGACTGTGCAGGCTTCTCCGTGGGCGCGGGTTGTTGCAATGCGCTTTCCAGTTCCGCCTGGGTGATTTCCTCGATACCACTGCGCATGGTTTCGTAGCCCTGCTCGATTTGCATCAATCGCGGAGTGATATATTTGCTGAAAATTTGTTTCGCGATATGGCGAAAGTTAATCCCCAGGTCTTCCTCGGTTTCGCCTTCGCGCACGACGATATCGGCGTTTACCCGAACGATCAACTCGTGCAATACGAGGCGATGCGGTCTGAAACTGATCAACTCCACCGGGCTGAGACCGGTTTCACGGGCCAGTTCGTTTACTTCCTCGATGCCGGTAAATACGTTGGCCGGGTCAAAAATCGTTTCCAGCTCGCGGTATGCCGGCGGGATTTCCGATTCGATACCGGGGTTCCATGCGGAATAGGGTGTGTGTTTCATGTTACCGGGGATTCGATCTCGAGACGGATGTCGGGTTATTATCGCAGCATGTATTCGAAACAGGAAACCGTCGCTTCACAATGGCTGGAAAGAATCAGCTGGCCAGAGGCACAAGCATGTCTGGCTCAGGATCCCGTGGTGGTGATTCCGCTGGGCGCCGCGGCGAAGCAGCATGGCCCGCACTTGCCGCTGAATAATGATGCGCTGATTGCAAACTGGCTGGCTGAATCGGTGGCGAGTACCAGTTCGGTGCTGGTGGCACCATTGATGAATGCGTCGTTTT
>CAXBMV010000157.1:0-6791 GCA_963976575.1 uncultured Gammaproteobacteria bacterium
CCTGCGTTGGCACAAGATGCCGGCTACAAAATCGGCTTCGTCAATACCGCTCGCGTACTCAAGGAAGCACCGCAGGCAAGAAAAGTAGAGGAACGACTAAAGGCCGAATTCGAACCCAGAGAAGTGCAGCTCAGGGAAAAGCGCCAGGAAATCCTCGATCTCGAAGAATTGATCAAATCGGACGATCCCAAACTGACCGGAAACGCGCGGCGTAAGCTGGAGCGGGAAATCCGCCTCAAGGTCAGCCAGTTGAAGTTTCTCGAGCAGGAATTTCGCGAAGACAAAAATCTGCGACGCAACGAAGAGATTCGTGAATTACAGCAGGTAATTTCCAATGTACTGGAAAAACTCGGCGATTCCGGAAAGTTCGACCTGATCCTGACTGAGGGGGTCAGTTACGTGTCCGAGCGTATCGACATCACCACAAGAACCATAGAAATGTTGAAGAAACTCCCTGAATCAGGTGAGGGATCTCAATAAACCCTGCCGCATCGAGCCTGCGGTTTTCGAGGCATCCGGCCTATAAATAACAGAGAGCCATGAGTCTAAGCTTGCAACAACTGGCGCGTGCCCTCGGGCTCGAATTTTCCGGCGATCCCGCGCTGAGGATTAGCAATGTTGCTTCGCTGAAATCCGCTGGTCCAGGTGATCTCTGTTTTATCCTGCACAAGAACTACCTTCCCGAGCTCGCTCATAGCAAATGCGACGCAGTCATTGTGCCGCCACAGCTGGCTGAAGAACTGTCTGACCGGGCTTTGTTGCTCACCGATGATCCACAATATAGTTTTGTCAGGGCAATCGCCCTGTTGCGGCCTGATCCTGTCTCAAACCGGGAACCTGCAATCCACCCGTCGGCACAGATTGCCTCCAGCGCAAGTTTGGGCGAGGGAGTCACCATTGGTGCGCTTGCTGTCATCGAGGACGATGTCGAGATCGGCAAGGGCAGCCGAATTGGTGCGGGCACTATCATCGAAAAATCGGCAAAAATTGGCAATGACTGTTTCCTGCACAGCCGCGTTCTGGTCGGACATTCGGTGACAATTGGCGATCGCTGTGAACTGCACGCCGGAGCGGTGCTGGGGTCGGATGGCTTCGGACTGGTCATGCACCAGAAGCAGTGGCGCAAAATCCCTCAGCTTGGCAGTGTAATCATCGAAGACGATGTCGAAATTGGTGCCAATACCACGATCGATCGCGGGGCGCTCGACGACACCTTGATCGAGCGTGGTTGCAAACTCGATAACCAGATCCAGGTTGGCCATAATGTCCGCATCGGCGCACATACCGCGATTGCAGCCTGTGTGGGAATAGCAGGAAGTGCTAATATCGGTAGTTATTGCAAAATATCCGGGGCTGCGGTGATTCTGGGTCATTTGCGCATTGCAGATCGGGTAACCATTACGGCTATGTCCATGGTAACCAAGGATATCAAGACCGCAGGTGTGTATTCGTCGGGTACTCCGCTACTTGAAAATAGCGAATGGCACAAGAATAACGTACGCTATAAATCGCTGGATAAACTGGCCAGAACCGTGGCAAAACTGGATAAGAAACATGAACGCTGAAGTACCACAATCTAAGGGAAAGTCTCTGCAATTCGATGTTCGCAAGATAATGGAGTTTTTGCCCCATCGCTATCCATTCCTGCTCGTCGACAGAGTTGTCGAGATAGATAAAGGCAAGAGTCTGACAGCCATAAAGAACGTCACTATTAATGAGCCTTTCTTCCAGGGGCATTTCCCCGGACTACCGATTATGCCGGGTGTATTACTGCTCGAAGCTCTGGCACAGGCGACAGGCCTGCTTTCCTTCATTTCCATGGATGATGGGCACAGATCGAAGATTTATATGCTGGTTGGCATAGATAAGGCCCGTTTTCGAGGGCAGGTAGTCCCCGGAGATCAAGTGTCCCTGACGGTAACTCTGAAGCGCAATATGCGCGGTATAGGTATGTTTCAGTGCGAGGCGCGGGTCGATGGTAACCTGGTGGCGGAGGCGGAAATGATGTGCTCGGCCCAGGATCGCGTCTGATGATTCACCCCAGCGCAATCATTGATGAATCTGCGCAGCTGGCAGCTGGTGTCAGCGTGGGAGCTTATTCGATTATTGGTGCCGATGTCGAAATTGGCGAGGCCTGTGTCATCGGCCCTCATGTGGTGATAAACGGGCCGAGTAAAATCGGCCGTGAGAATCGTATATTCCAGTTCGCATCGATAGGCGAGGAACCGCAGGATAAGAAATATAACGGTGAAGCAACCACGCTCATCATCGGCGACAGGAATGTTATTCGCGAATACGTCACCTTTAATCGAGGTACGGTAGACGGAATCAGTAAGACGGTGATAGGTAGCGACAATTTGTTTATGGCCTACTGCCATATTGCCCACGACTGTATCGTTGGTAATCACACGGTATTTGCCAACGCGGCCTCGCTTGCCGGACACGTTATTGTCGGTGATTACGCCATACTTGGTGGATTTACCTCGGTACACCAGTTTTCCGAGATTGGAACCAGAGCGCTTAGCGGACTCGGGTCGGTGATTTCTCAGGATATCCCGCCTTACTCTACTGTCGCAGGAAACAGGGCGCGGGTAATCGGCATTAATCGTGTCGGCCTTAAACGCCATGGCTTTTCTCCAGAATTGATACGTGCGTTGCATAAATCTTTTCGTGAATTATTAAAATCAAGGCTGCCCAAAGAGAATGTCTATGAGAATTTACAACCACTTTGCGAAGAATTTGCCGAGGTGAATGAATTCGTCAATTTCATAAGAAACAGTAAAAGAGGGATCGCCAAATAGCGGGTTAGGCTGATACCGCCATCACTATAAAGTTAATGGAATAACTACAATTAGCCTGAGGAGCTTAGCCATGACTGTACTGCCCAAGCGACTGGGAATAATACTATTCGTACTTTTATCCGGGTTATCGAGCCAGTTGTACGCGCTCGAAATTCTTCATTACATCGAGGCGGGTGACTACTCAGACGTCATCGAAGAGGCCACCGGTCTGGCGATCAGCGACGATGGTGTTGTCTATGTCAGTAGCGAGGAAAAAGGCAGTCTGTTAAAGATTGTTGACGGCAAAATCACAGCGACCAGTCTCTCCCCTTCGGTGTTCAAGGATTCAGACCTCGGCGGCGTGGGCCTGCTTGCAGACGGTAGGCTGGTGATCGTCAACGAAGGTTCGGGGCAGGTAGGGCTGGTCGACGCGCAATTTCAGTTAATCACTTTATTTTCGCAATCCGGCAGCGATCCCGGCGAACTGAATAGTCCCCGTCCGGTAGCGGTTTCGGTGAACCGGAAAATTTATGTCGGGGATGTTAAAAACAAGCAGGTCAGTGTATTTAATACCCAGGGACTATTTCTCTACAGCATTGGAAAACAAGGCTCTAGTGGCGACGATATGTTGCAGCCCAGCCATATCAGTATCGACGCCGAGGAAAATGTCTATGTGCTCGAGGGCCCCGATCGATTCTCGATTTATGATCGCCATGGTGGCTTACTGAAACGCATTAAATCCCGCGAATTAAAAACCCTATTCGGTGAAACTCCGGAACTCAGTGCATTGACCAGCGACCTCGACGGCAGACTTTACCTGGGAGACCGGGTGAATAATCGCATTTCCATTTATGATTGGCGCAAGAACGAAATTCTCGACGTATTCGGGTCTCTTGGGCAGTCGCGTTCGCAATTCCGCGATATCACTTATCTTGCGGTCAATGCGCGCGGACAGGTGGCCGTACTCGACAGGAAGAACAAAAAGGTTGAAGTTTACCAGCTTGAGCAAACCCGCTTTGCCGACCCGCTCACCAGCGACTTGATCGAGCCTGGAGGTCGCCTGTGAATCCATGCATGCATTTAGCGCCGCCAAAACCCTGTGCATAAAGCCCGATCACAAAGGCATAGTCATCCTCGGCGAAGACGGTGCCGAACTCGGCGAATTCGCCAGCATTGCTAAAAAACCCTCAGCGATTCATGTCGCCGGAGAATCGGTAGCCATACTCGACAAGAATCAATTGCACGCATTCAATCTCGATGGCGAAAACCTGTTCACTATCGGGCGCTACGGTACCTCGGCAGGAGGATTCAAAGATCCAAATGATGTATTCGTGCACAAGGGTCAGTACTACGTGGCAGACAAGGGCAATAACCGCGTACAGGTCTTCGCCGCGGATGGCCAGTTCGTCGAAGAGATCAAGGCTAAACAGGACGGCAAATCCCTGTTTATCGATGTTGGCCCGATAGCCGTCGACAGTCAGGATAATTTATACATCGCCGACGCAAGCGCACTAGGCCTGATCCATGTCATAAGCAAGTCGCGTGAAAAGATTGCCACGCTCGGCATCGAGCAGGACAGCATCCACAAGGTTAAAAAATACTACGCACTGGATATAGACCAGCAGGACCGACTTTACGTTTTGGCCGGCTCCGATTTCAACGAGTATTTTATTACCATTTACAAAGACCTGAAGCACTATAAAACCTTTGGTGCCGAGGGTGAAAACGGCACCCTGGCTTATTTTGAAAAAGCCAGTTCGCTGTCGGTAGCTTCAGCGGCGCAAAACAGTATTTATGTGAACGATAGCGACAGGGGTAAAGCCTTTCGCTTCGATTTGCTTGAGTACCCCGATGCCGCATTCGGGTTGAATATTGCAGCCAACAAGAAAACCTTGCTAGTGCAATGGAATAGCAGTCAATCACCGCTGATCGATAACTATTCGATTCAGGCGGCCAGTTCCGAGGTGGGGCCTTACCAGGCCATCGCAAGCACCGCCGAGTTGCACAGTGAATTGTCGGTGGACGAGGCCGGCCAGTTTACCTGGTTCAGGATAGTGTCGGTTAGCGGCCATGGTCTGGAAGCGCCGCCATCCGCGGCAAGGGAGAATCATTTTCAGCGCATTACTACGCTTTACCAGGCGGGAGAATACGCCGCCGCAGTCAAGCTGGCGGAACGACTTTTGAAGATCGCGCCGCAGAATTCCGATGCCCGTGACCTGCTCGCGACCAGTCTGTTCGAGTTAAAGGATTACGCGCGCGCGATCAGTGAATTCAAACTGCTGGTGGACGACGAACTGTATCGCAACAAGGCGTTTCGATTCCAGGTACAGGCCTATTTTGAATTAGAGCAATTCCTCGAAGCACGGGCCCTGATCGACGAAGTGCTGGAACAGGAGCCGGAAGATGTCGAGCCCTATCTGGTCTGTACCCGCCTGAGCCTTGAGCTGGCCGATGCTATTGGTGCTGTAACCTGTGCCGAGGACGGTCTTGCTCTGCACCCGCAGCATGTCGAATTGCGCTACCTGCTCGGCCGCGGCTATATCGAGGCAGGCATCGTCGAGGATGGTTTGCAGGCCTACAGTACACTGGTTGAATCGCATCCGGCCGATAACTCGATTCGACTGAAAATTGCTGACGATTTGTACGCGCTGGGTAGATTCGAGCAAGCGCTGGAGCATTACCAGGTGGTTTCCAGGGCACTGCCAAAATCGGGTAATGCCGCGGTGGGGCAGGCGCGTGCCTTGCTCAGCCTCGGGCGCGATGAAGAAGCCAGGGCGATAGCGGTGAAACTTTCCGGTAAGAAGGAAACCAAGGGAGAGGGCTATTATCTGCTCGGCAAGATCGCAGCCCGGGAGGGTAAGCACAAGGAAGCCGTGTTGCGCCTGACACGCGCCGGTAAGGAAAAACCCGAGGTGGTCGATGCCTGGCTTGCGCTTGGCCAGTCCTATGTCGAAATCAATCAACTCGCCGATGCGGTGAAAGCCTTGTCGAAGGGGATAGAATACAATCCGGAGGCTCACGCCTTATACCAGATGGCCGGGGATATTGAATTGCAACGCGAGCAATACCCGGACGCGAATGCCTTTCTGAATACTGCTGTAGCATTGCAGCCGCAATCTCTGGCGGCGCGCAGGCTCTATGCCCGCGGCCTGTTTGCCACGCGTAACTACCGTAGTGCTGCATTGCATGCCGAAGCCGCCGCGCGCATCGCACCCAATGACAAAGACGTACTGGTGTTGCAGGCAGATATAGCCAATCAACAGGGCAAGACCGGATCCGCGATTGAATTCCTCAAGACCGCGATCAGTCTCGATAGCGCTTCGCCGCAGTTACAGTATCGTATCGGCAGGGTTTATCAGGACGCCAACCTGTTCGACGCCTCGCGAGACCATCTCGAAAAGGCCGCCGCGATGCTACCTTCCTGGGCCGGACCTCATGTTGCGCTGGGCAACCTCTACAGCAAACGCCGTCGTTTCGATGACGCTGTGGCAGCCTATGAGAAAGCCGTCGAACTGGAGCCATCAGATGAAAATCGGGCCATCCTCAATGTTGCTTTTGCCGAGCGAACAAAATCACTGGAGTTTGCCAATAATGCACCGCAGCTAGTTTTGTCTGATTTAAATCTGCAGCGGGTATTTTCGGCTGCTTACAAGAAATATCAGGACAAACCGATTGGCAGTGTGCGCTTGCAGAATGTCAGCGCCACCGATTACGGCAATCTGAAACTTTCCTTCCAGATCAAGGAATTCATGGATTTCCCCGGGACTGCCGAGATCGCATTGTTGAAGGGAAACGAAACACGGGATATACCCATTACAGCGACCTTCAATAATCGCATACTCGAGGTGGACGAAGATACCGGCGTGCAGGTAGAGGTCAAACTGACCTATCAGCGTGACGGACAGAAAGACGATATTACCCTGACCCAGCCGATGACTATTTATGGCAAGAACGCCATCGTCTGGGGCGATGCGGCGATGGTGGGATCCTTTGTTACCCCAAAAGACGATA
>CAXBMV010000158.1:0-6776 GCA_963976575.1 uncultured Gammaproteobacteria bacterium
TTCCTGCACCGGCGTCATGGCTTTGTATTCCAGCGAGGCAATACCGGCGAGGAGTTCCGCTTTAATGTCTAAGGATGAAAAGGCTTTGCCTTGCAAGACGCTTGTCCGGGTGAATTTGGGTGGCGCATGATAACAGAATCAAAAAGCCGGGGTAGAGGCTTCGCGCGGGAATTTCTATTGGCAGAATCGCGGTAAACCGATGAATAGCGCGAAAAACTGACAACTTCTGCCAACTAGTTACAAGCTGTTCACGGTCGATTCAGCTAGTATCGTTTACAGTTTTGCGACGTTTCGGCAGGAACCTTGGACTAATGGAAGAACCAGCAAACCTCGATCTGCAAGTCATTCTCGACAGGTTGCAAAATCGTCGCGAGTTTTTGCAACTGTTTGGCAAGGGTCTTGGCTACAGCGCTCTCGGTGCCCTGTTGCCAGCCTGTGGCGGCGGCAGCAACGCGACAGCGACGCCTGCAATACAGATACCTGCAAACCCGATTCCGAAAGCCAGCGCCGAATATACCCTGCTCAAACGCACAAGTTTCGGCCCGCGCCAGGACGCGCTGCAATCGATCAAGACCCTCGGCATCGACGCTTACCTGGAAGTGCAGCTGGATCACGAAAGCATCGACGATGGCACGCTGGAAGCCGAAATAGGGACACTGTTCCCGCTGACTGCGCAAACCCCGGCACAGTTACTTGCTGGTTTCCCTGACAATATTGCCGAAACCGCCAGACAAATGGTGGGCGCCACGCAATATCGGCAAATGTTCAGCCAACGCCAGCTATATGAAATCATGGTCGAATTCTGGAGCGACCATTTCAATATCCATCTGCTCAATGGGCTAGGCCCGACGCTGAAACCCACAGATGACAGGGAAGTGATTCGCGCCAATGCACTGGGTAACTTTTCTGTTCTTTTACATGCCTCGGCGAAAAGTCCGGCGATGCTGTTTTACCTGGATAATTTCTTTAACCAGGAGATAGCGCCGAATGAAAACTATGCGCGCGAGTTGATGGAGCTGCATACCCTCGGTGTCGACGGCGGTTATACCGAGGATGACGTGAAGGAAGTGGCGCGTTGTTTTACCGGATGGACGCTTAACTTTCCAGACGACGTCAATTACGGTGAATTCGTCTATGCCGATGTTATCCATGACAAGGCAAGCAAGTTGGTACTGGGTAATCCAATAGCGGCCAATGGTGCTCAGGATGATGCGGAGCAAGTGCTGGATTTACTCGCTGGGCATGCTTCGACGGCGAGTTTCATCGCTACCAAGTTGTGCCGTCGCTTTATCAGCGACTCACCCGATGCCGCCACAGTAACAGCGGTTGCCACGGCCTTCAGTAGTTCTGCTGGCGATATTAAGACGACGCTGCGTGCACTTTTTGCCAGCCCGGCTTTTCGCAATACCTCCGATCTCAAATTGTCCCGCCCCAGTGAATTTCTGCCCGCACTGGTTCGGGCCCTGGCGCCGGCAGGTGGATACCCGAGCGACGACGGCCAGTTCTTCTTTGTTGCACAATCCATACTCGGACAGCTGCCGTTTTACTGGCCGACGCCGGATGGTTATCCGGATAAACAAAGTTACTGGGCCGGTACCGGTGGCCTGTTGAATCGATGGCGCCTGTCATTTCTCAGCTACTCCGGGATTATCCCCGGTATCGACGTGCTCGTTATCGACTACAGCAGCATGCTCAGCGGTGCCGAAACAGTGACCACTATTGTAGATGCACTCACCGATACAATCCTGATGCGCCCACTGTCTGCCGAGCACCGCGACATCATCATCGACTGGTTGATGACCGAGTTCGGCGTTGGCGCCGATGACGTTTTACCTCCCGGCAGCCCCGCGCAGGTTTCACCGCTGATCGCCGCGGTGTTGATCAGTTCGGCATACTTCCAGTTGCGATAGGCGATAATCATGGCTAGCCAGAATCCATTCTCAGCGCATCCGACGATTCCCTCGGATCGCGATATCCTCGTCTGCATTTTTCAACGCGGTGCCGCCGATGGGTTGAACGCGTTGGTACCTTACAGCGATGCCGATTACTATCTGCATCGACCCAATATCTCGGTGCCCGCACCGGGTGTGTTGAATGGCGGCATTTATCTTGACGACGACTATGCGCTGCATCCGGCTTTACAGGCACTAAAACCGATTTACGATGGTGGTGATCTCGCACTGGTGCATGCAACCGGTGTGCCGCATGGTTCGCGCTCTCATTTTTCCGCGCAAGGTCTGATCGAACGAGGTGTCACCGATAAATCTGGCCCCGACACCGGCTGGCTGGGGCGACACCTGGCGCTGACAGCACCCGCCAGTGACTCTGCATTTCGCATCGTCTCAATCAGCGGTAACGTGCCGCTAGCTTTAAGCGGTTCCAGCGAGCCACTTGCTATCAGTAATCTAGGCGACTTCGGTTTCGATCAGGGCATCATCGATTTGGGATACCCGCAGGTGCTGGCCGATTTGTTTCGCAGCCCGGTGCCCTTCTTTGGCCCTGCCGGTGCCGCTCTTAATGCAATCGAGGAATTACAGGCTGCCGAACTATCCTTGATCACGCCGGATAACGGCGCCGTTTATCCCAATACACCACTGGGAAATAAACTGGCGCAGACCGGGCAATTGATCAAATCGAATCTTCCGGTGGAAGTGGTTTGTCTCGATTCGGATGGCTGGGATCACCATGAAAGTCTGCCAAATTATATCAACCTCTCACTGACCGAACTGGCCGAAGCGATAGCGGCGTTTTATACCGACATGGGAAGCGGTATGCAACGCATCAGCCTGCTGGTGTACACGGAGTTTGGCAGACGAGTCGCGCAAAATGGATCCTTCGGTGTTGACCATGGCACCGCCAGTCTCGCCTACCTGATCGGTGGTGGTGTTAACGGTGGTCAGGTGATTAGCGACTGGCCGGGGCTTGCTGTTGGCAACCTCGAAATGGGGGAGGATTTGAGAATTACCACCGATCTTCGCAGTGTTCTAACCGAGTTACTGGACAAGCGGCTTGGTGGTAGTGACAGTGCAGTGGTCTTCCCCGGCTTTTCTGGCCCCCTATCAGTGGGCGCATTCCTGCCCTGATACTGTGACCCTGTCGAATTTAGCGGCAGACCCATAACATATTCATTTGACAGCGCTTTTTCGGCTTATTATGCTGCAGCGAGTTAACGTCGATTAATTCTTCCAGCTACTTCTGCGAATAAATCAGAATTGCTTTAGTAGCAATCATTAACTATAAGCAATACGCGCGATACTGTGCGGCGGCAAGTCTGCCATATTGGGAGTGTCTATGAATTTAACAACCAAAATAAATATTATCCTGATTTCGACTTTTTCGGTTGGGCTTGGCCTGGGTGGCGTTTACTCCTACTGGTTAACCGAAGACAACGCGTTGCAACAGGTAACCGACCAGGCCGAGTTGATCATGCAGGAAGCGCTTGCGGTGCGCAGCTACACGGTCAACGAAATCCGTCCCTTGTTGAATCAGTACAGCGATGGCCAGTTCCATCCGCAAACAGTACCGGCTTACTCGGCCACGCAAACTGCAAACCTGGTACGTCAGACTCGACCCGACTATATCTACAAGGAAGCGGTGTTCAACCCGACCAACCCGCGCGACAAGGCAACTCCAGAGGAAGAGCGTATCATCAACCAGTTTATCGCCGATCCCAATCTGAAAAAACTCAGTGGCAGCCAGGGTACCGGCGCAGAACGTTCGCTCTATATTTCTTATCCGATCAAGATTACCAATCCAAAATGTCTGGCCTGTCACAGCACGCCCGAGGCAGCCCCGGCGGCGATGCGGGCAATTTATGGCGACAAGGGTGGTTTTGGCTGGCAGCTCGATGAAATCGTCGGTACGCAAATGGTGGTTGTTCCCTACAAGCTGCCTGCGGAACTGGCGCGCAAGACGTTCTACAGCTTTCTCGTATCCCTGGGACTTATATTTCTGGTGTTATTCGTGGTTATCAATATCGCCCTGCGAAAACTGGTGTTGAAACCGGTAACGGTATTGACCAGGATGGCGGATGAAGTCAGTAAGGGGAACCTGCGCGAAAAAGAAATCGAAGTGAAAGGTAAAGATGAGATAGCCGATATGTCGCGATCTTTCAATCGAATGCGCCGCAGTGTCATCAAGATTGTACAAATCCTGAAAAAAACCCAGGCCCAGGCCAAAGCAAAGAACTGATATGTACGATGTTTCGATTCAGTTATTGTGTACGCGAAAATCGGGCACTCTCTCGCGTATTATCAGGGAGATAAAACTGTTCGGCCTGCAGTATCAAAGCCACGAAATATCCTTCGATGACAAGCAAACCTATATCGTCATTAATTCCAGCGGTGATTTGAATTGCACCCGGGAAACGCTGAAGGAAGTGTTTGGCGCGTTACCCGAGGTAATCGAAGTTCAACGTCTCGAGGTTACCCGTGATGGCAAGGATATAACCCAGTTCAAGATAAAGACATCGGAGGCGCATATCTCCGCCCATGAAAGAGTCACGCCTGCCGTCATTATGGCCGCGGAAAAAAGATTGTCTGAAATTCTCGGGCCAGTGTCGGCGTTTATCGTCGAATCGAGTGCGACCAGCTGCAGTACGGCGGGTGAACTCTATCAATTGCTTGCCGAAGAGCTAAGCGATAAAGAGGAGCGCGAGTATTTTCTTTCGGTGATCGAAAGCTAAACCAGTCTGACCGCTGACCTCAGCGCGATCAGTCCAGCGCTAACGATCAAGATGATTCCCAGCAGTATTTCGGGGCCCGGTAATTCATCAAAGAATAAAAACCCCCATAGCACGGCAAAGGGCAGGTAGGATAAGTCGAAACTGGCTACCAGCGACGATGGTGCTTTTTGATAGGCATAGGCGGTGACAACGCTGGCGACGACAATAACCAAAGCCAGTATCGCCATGTTGCGCCAGTCAGCGAGGTCCATGGTTTTCCACTCGCCGAGTAGAAACGGCTGTTGCGCGGCCTGCAGCGGGGTTACTTCCACGATTGTGAGGACCAGCATCGCGAAGGCACCCACAAAAATAAAGGTGATATTCATCCATAGCGATAACACCAGCGGTTTTTCCTGCTGGCACTTGCTGCGCGTGAGGATCATCGCGCTGGCATAACATATCGCCGACACCAACGGCAGCAATGCGTAGGGATTAAAGCTATCGGCCTGCGGTTGCAGAATAAACAAACTGCCGATAAATCCGAGTATTACCGCAAACCAGCCTGCCTTTGAAACCCTGTTTTTCAGAAACCAGGCGGCGAAAAGCGTGATAAAAATTGGCAGGGTATAAAAAGCAGTGCTATGAAATAAAACAACCACATGACTACCAGTATCAGGCTGCGCAAAAGCGTCCAGCCGAGTCTTTGCGGCATCAGTAGCGCGCTGCAGCTGCGCAGCCGTAGCATGTAAACCAAAAGTGGAACGGCGATCGCCGAACGCAGCAGGAAAATCTGCCAGAGCAAGAAGCTGGCGCTTTGCTGCTTGATCAACGCATCGCCCAGGGTCAATGAAAGGCAGGCGAGCAGGATCGCGCCAGATGCCAGATATAGTCTGTCGGGACTGATCTGATTCAATCGATTTATTCCCCAGGGTAATGAAACTGCGCCAGTCTGCATGAAAGCCACGCTCAGAACCAGTAATTAGCCTTGTGAATAATCGGCACCATGGCTATGATTCCAGCACTATAAATACACCTTGGATTCAGGAAAAGAGGAAAGTCATGAAAGTATCTGTACTCGGCGCTGCCGGTGGAATCGGCCAACCACTCTCGCTACTGCTGAAATTGCAACTGCCCGCGGGTAGTGAGCTCTCGCTTTACGATGTCGCGCCGTTTACGCCGGGTGTGGCCGTTGATCTAAGTCATATCCCCACCGACGTCGCCGTTTCCGGTTTTGTCGGCGATCAGCTTGAGGCCGCGATGCAGGACGCCGATATCGTCGTCATACCTGCCGGGGTGCCGCGCAAGCCGGGCATGACTCGCGATGATTTATTCAATATGAACGCCGGTATCGTGAAAAACCTGATCAGCGCGGGCGCGAAGGCTTGCCCGAATGCCTTGTTTGCGATTGTTACCAACCCGGTTAACTCAACTGTACCCATCGCCGCCGAAGTGCTCAAGGCTGCCGGGGTCTATGACAAGCGCAAGTTGTTTGGCATAACCACGCTGGACGTGATCCGCTCGAATACCTTTGTCGCCGAGCTGCTTGGGAAAAGCACTGCCGACGTCAATGTCAACGTGATCGGCGGGCACAGTGGCGTCACCATACTGCCATTGTTGTCCAGCATTCCCGGGGTGACCTTGAAACAGGCGGATATCGAGGCATTGACGCCGCGTATACAGGAAGCCGGTACCGAGGTGGTAGAAGCCAAGGCGGGCGCAGGCTCAGCAACCCTGTCTATGGCACAGGCGGCTGCGCGCTTTACCTTGTCGCTGGTAAACGCGATGAAAGGCGAGGCGGTGACCGAGTGCTGCTACGTGCACACCAGCAGTTTTCATGCGCAGCCGGTGCTATTGGGCAAGAATGGCGTCGAGTCGATTCCTGCCATTCCAGCGCTGAGCGACTACGAGCAAAAATTGCTCGACGAAATGCGCGAGACCCTGGAAGGCAATATCAGCAAGGGACTGGAATTCGCCAGGGCTTGATCAACATCCGCTACTGGCCGCGCTCTAGCAGCGCTTCGTAACGTTTATCGGTCAGTAGTTCAAGAAAAGAGACGAGTGCCTCTATTTTCCGATCTGACAGCTTTTTTGCTTTCAGATCGGATAGGTTCAC
>CAXBMV010000159.1:0-6737 GCA_963976575.1 uncultured Gammaproteobacteria bacterium
TCTCTGACCAACTGCTCGGCATGGTAAGGATCGCGTTCCTCGATCGCCTCGATAATGCGTATATGGTCGATCACCGAGCGCGAGATACGGTCGCGCTCCTTGATCGTACTGCTACGTATTGCGCTCATATGAAAAAACAATTGCCCTGCCATCTGCGAAATCAGCGGTGACTTGCCCAGCTCTATAATCGTCTGATGGAATTCGATATTCGTTTCCGAGTATTCATCGATGTGCGCGCGTGCGTTTTCGCTATCGCCAAAGCTGGCAAAGTTTTTACGCAATGCTGCAATTTCTTCATCGCTGGCGCGGAAAGTCGCCATGCGCGCGGCCATGCTTTCCAGAGCGGCCCAGACATCGATCATGTCGAGGATTTCCTGTTTCGACTTGCGTACCACGAAGGCACCGCGACGCGCGATATTCTGCACCAGGCCTTCCTGTTCGAGCCGCGATATCGCTTCGCGTACCGGCGTTCGGCTGACCCCGAGGCGCTCGCCCAGCGCGCGTTCGTCGAGGCGTACCTGCTCGTCGCTGGAGTAGATATCCATCTGACCGATGATTTCCTTGAGCGCTTCGTAGACCTGAGTCTTCAGCGCCTTGGCAGGTTCCAGTGGCACGATATTGATCGACTTCATGTTAACCTCCAATTCGGCTTCCGAAACCAGCCCGCCAGGGCTGGCAGACTATGCCGCCACTCTGGATTTACGCATCTTGTCCCAACCCATTTTGATTAACGGCATGAACAGTAAAAGAATCGCTACTATCATGATCGGGCCGGCATAATCTCGCGTAAAAAAGATCGAAAATTCACCGTCGCTGATGATCAACGACTGGCGCAGAGCAGGTTCAGCCAACGGTCCCAACACAATCGCCAGCACAGCTGGAGCCAGCGGGTAGTCAAGCTTGCGCATCAGGTAGCCGACGATACCGAAAATCAGCATCAACCAGACGTCGTGCATGGATTCGGTGGGCGCGTAGCCGCCGATCAGGCAGAGTACGAAAATAATCGGCGCCAGTATCGTAAACGGCGTCTTCAGAATCTTGATGAATACCGGGATGAAAGCCAGGTTGATAATAACCGCGAACAGGTTAGCCGCGTATAGCGAGGCGATCAGGCCCCAGACGAATTCGCTGTGATCGACGAACAAGCGCGGACCGGGCTCCAGTCCCCAGATAACCATGCCGCCGAGCAGTATCGCGGTGGTCGGTGAACCCGGAATACCCAGGGTTAACATGGGTAGCATGGAACCGGTACTGGCGGCGTTATTGGCCGCCTCAGGCGCGCATACACCCTCGACCGCACCCTTGCCGAATTTTTCCGGCTCGCTGGAAATCTGTTTGGCGATACCGTAGGCCATCAGCGATCCCGGCGTGGCACCAGCGGCGGGGAGTATGCCGACGAAATAACCCAGCACCGAACCCATTAACATGGTTTTCCAGGTTCCAACCAGCTCGCGCAAATTGGACATGGTGCGCTTCACTGTAACGGTTGCGTCGGAGAGCATGCTGACACCACCGCCAAGACGATGCTCCTCCACGGTCCAGAGCATTTCGCCTATGCCGTAGATACCGATTGCCAACACGAGGAAATTAACCCCGTGCAAAAATCCGGCAATATCCCACAGCACCAGTCGTGGCTCGCCGGATATAATATCGAAGCCGACCGCGCTCAGAACCAGGCCGATGCAGATCGAAAAAATTGTCTTGAATATGTCGTCACCGCCGAGTCCCACGAAGGTAGCAAAGGCGAGCATCATCAGCGCGAATTCTTCGGGTGCTCCAAATACCAGGGCAACATGCGCCAAAGGCGGTGCGAAGAAAGTAAACAGTACCACTGAAATCGACCCGCCCACAAAAGAAGCCACTGCAGCGGCGGTGAGGGCTTTATCGGCCAGACCCAGCTTGGCCAGCGGTCGCCCATCGAAGGTTGTTGCCACCGCGGTAGATGCGCCGGGGATGCCGAGCATGATCGATGAAATCGCGCCTCCGTACATGGCGCCATAATAGATCGCGGCGAGGAATATGATCGCACCGGTAGGAGGGACGAGGAAGGTCAGCGGCAATAAAATTGCCACACCGTTCACCGATCCCAGGCCAGGCATGGCACCGATGAACAGGCCCAGCGCACAACCACCGATGATGAGCATCAGGTTCTGAGGCTCGAATACAATGAGGAAGCCGTCTCCGAGAAGCTGCAAAGTTTCTAACATGATTTTTTCTCTTTATTCACAGATGCAAAGATATAAGCGGCTAAAAGAACATCTTGTAAAGCGGCAGGAACAGCGGCTCGGTGATGCCCTTGGGTAAAATTATTTTTAAGGTGATTTCAAAAAAGTAAAAGATCACTACCGGGATCAAGATCGACAGAGTCCCGGAGAACAACCAGGAGTGCTTGCCCAGCACACGCAGGTAAAACAATAGAAACAGGGGTAAGGCACCGTAGATACCTATCCAGGAGAACAGGGCCACGGTAATGATTAACGAACCCGCAACTGCAGCCACGTCGACCAGCACATGCGTTTCTATATAAGTCTTGGTCGATGATGCCACTGGTCCATGCTTGCGAACCCAGTTGAATATTATTCCGACACAGGAGCCGAGCATCATCGCCGACAGCCAGAATGGCCAGGTGCCACCGCCAGGGCCGGATCCCTTGATCCAGCCAACCGGTAACTCGGCGCTTTTAACCATCAGGTAGATGGAGAAGGCTCCCATCACTAATGCCATTAACAATTCTGCGGTACGAACCGTCATGAGTAAGAATCTCCCCTATCTACCTGAATGGAATACAGCCTTTAACTACTTGATAACGCCCATGTTTTTCAGCATTACACGATGTACTTCACGCTGCTTCAGCCAGTAGCTCATCAACGCATCACCGGTTAACAACTCGCCTTGCAAGCTACGCTTGTTGCGGTATTCCTGCCACTTGGCAGAGTTGAATACCTTGGTGAAAAGCTTCTGGTAGTAATCAGCGGCTTCCTTATCCATGCCAGGTGCGCCAACAACAGTGCGCTGCATGTAGTAGACATAGTCCTTGCCCAATTCCTTGAAGGTAGGTGCATTCGGGAACAGTGGCAGACGCTCATCTGTAAAAGAGGCCAGTGCCTTGGTGGTACCTGCTTCGTAGAAACCCAGTTGCTCGGAAGGATTGTTTACCGTGGAATCGGCATTATTACCAGCCAGTTCCTTGGCAACCTTGCCGCCGCCCTTGTAAGGCACGTACTTCATTTTCAGACCGTAGGCAGTATTGAGGAAGTCGGTTAACAGATTGTCTTCCGAGTTCTTGCCGGTGCCAGCCATGATCCAGTCTGAACCCTTGGCTTTTGCAGCCTTGACGAAGTCGTCCATGTTGTTGATATCTTTACGATCCGAATTTACCCATAACAGGAAGGTATCTTCTGCCATGCGCGCAACCGGGGTAAAAGTGCTGATATCTACGCCGAGGCCAGGCTGACGCAAGGGCGTGGTGTAAAAGCTGTTCAGGGTAAACATGATGGTGTGGTTATCACCCTTCTTGCCATTCAAATGAACCAGGGCTTCTGCGCCCGATCCGCCAGGCTTGTTCACCGGGGTGAAAGGCACTGATGACATTTTTTCCGAAGCGATGATGCTTTGAATATATCTCACGGCCTTATCCGCGCCACCGCCTTTACCGGCCATGACAACAAATTCAACCGGCTTTTGCGGCTCCCAGGCTTGCCCGACTGCCGGCATGCCCGCTAACACCGCGCTTGCACCAATGGCGCAAACCAGTTTTGTGAGTGTGCGTTTTGTTTTTAACATTCTTATTAACCTCCAATTGTGACAGGTCTTTATAAGACCCGATATTCGACACTCTTAAGTTGTATCTCAAGTATCATTCGTCAGGACCTGGATCAGTATCCCGTATTGCAAAATACCGTATCACCGATATTGAGTCGGATGGTATACCATCTTCTGTATACCCGCCGCAAATATTCTATCCCCGAAAGCAACAGTTGAAACCCCGGGCTGTGACTGGAATCCTGCTCTACTAAAATATTGAAAATGCCAGCTATAACGCGGTTTGCGTGGCTGACAAGGTCCTCAACTCATTGTCGTTATATGTACCTGAATATACCCTGAATTAGATTCTGGTATACAGTATGCCAAACGCAAATCTACCTTCTGGCTAATTAAATGTAAAGCCCTTTTGACGCATTAAGCGCGAACCAGTCAATCGCGAATACGCTGGTTATCCGGATAGACACTGACGCTGGGTACGCGCCCTTCCTGGATATACTGCTGGATCTCCGTCCAGTATTCGGTGCCCAGCAGGCGCGCATGACGACGCGTAAAAAAATCGCATAACCAGCGCTGGCGTATACATAAGCCGGAAACCAGTTCTTCTGGCAGGAAAACTACGCCATCTTCGAAATACCAGTCAGGAATATCTTCTTCGCCTTCTTCGCGGTCGAGATTGGTACGGATTTTTACCTCGGAGAGTTGTTCGAGTGCATCGTAGTCGAACAGATACACCTTTGAGTAGGAGCTGATACCGTAATTCCTCGCATCGAGGTCGCGGTTGTAAATATTCGCGGCCGCATTGTTCTTGATGCAATAACCGAGATTGGTAATTGCGGTTTCCGCCTGCCTGTCGCTGGCGTTTTCCAGGTATACCGGTAAAGGCGTCAGCTTGATCTGCACAATCAGGTACTTGAAGATGACATCATCACCCTGCAGCGACACGGTTTCGGCGGCATTTTCCAGCAAGTCCTGCAGCAGGTCAGCCGAGAACCAGCTGCTCGCCAGGCGCACCTTGTAATAGATAATGCTGTCCAACATGCTGCCGGTGCGATTGATCTCGTGCACGCGCGTGTACTTGCGGATTACCGATTCCAGTCCACCGAATTCGCCCCATTTGTATTGCGACGTTGGCTTGTCACGGATCACTTTCAGGCTGTAGGCAGAATTACTCGCGGCAAAACCCATGGCCACGGTTCCGGGTGAACCCACCGCCGTCTCCAGTCCATTCTCCGACTCCAGCAGTTCGGCCTCGAGTTCGCGCATCACCGCCACCTTGCCGAGGTGGTTATAACCAATCGTGGAGTAATGCAGTCCCAGCGGCCGTTTCGGCATGATGCTTTTCAGCAGGGCGCAAACTTCGTGGTAATAAGGGTTGGTGACATGGAAGTTGGCCAGCGTGGAACTGAAAATATTGTGCGCATAGGTCACGCTGGTCAGCACAGCGTCGACATAGATACCGCGCTCATCATTGAGCAGGGCGATAATCAACGGGATGAAGCGGTTGTTCTCGAAAATCAGCCTGCCGACCAGATAAGCACCCCGGTTACGGTAAAAGCCGGCGTCGATCATATCGACACGGATCAGTTTATGCGGTTTGCGCGGCAGGCCCGCCAGATTTTCGTCAATGCGCTTCACCACACGCGCGACATCGTCGTCTAGATCGGCGAAATTCCGTTCAAAGCCCGGGATAGACAGTATCTTCAATATGACATCCGCGGGTACATGGGCATCCAGCGGGTAAGAGCGCGTCACCAGCGCCAGCGCCTCGTCACTGGGGGCGGTCATGTCGGCAAAGGCGTAATCCTCGGCGTGCCATTCACCCTGATAAATTCTGCGCCGCAATGAATGCAGGTAGGCGCGACCGACATCTTCGGCGTAGTCGCCACTGACCAGCTCGTTGTAGTTCGATGCCACCGCTTCCCAGAGTGACTCGTCGGCGTGAATCTGCGGGTATTCCTGGCGCAGCCGTTCGCTGACATCAATCACACTGGCGCTATATAGCGATAACCTGCGCTCACTGACGCGCAGCGAACTGGCAAAGTCTCGCTCTTCGAAGGCTGTCTTCGACTGATCGATGTTGCTCAAAAACTCTTCGTAAAAGCGGTTGTACTCCTGGTACAACCACGCGGCTACCGACGCATCCTGCTCGCTCATGAAATAAATTCCGGGGTTGCCTGCAGCCAACCAGTCTTATATCGATACAACACGCTCATTCCTGCTCCTGTTCTGCGTGGCCCGGGACTACGCCGCCACGGTTGATTTTTGGGTTCGATCCAACCTATTATCGCCTCTTTACATAGCCTCTTTACATAGCCTCGACAGAGCGCTTGCCATAGCGCACAAGTCTGCCTGTAAATCACCAATAAACCAAAGCGGAAATTTTCATGTCACAAAAATGGGTACGTTATCAACTAGCCGGTGAGGTGGGTTTCGGCCTGCTCCAGCAGGACCAGATCGAATGCCATAGCGGCGATATGTATGACAATCCGACTGCCACCGGCGAGCGCCTGGCGCTGGCGCAGGTGCAACTGCTCTCACCTTGTCAGCCGACAAAAATCGTCGCCATGTGGAATAATTTTCACCAGCTGGCTGCCGCGCAAAACCTGGAACACCCCGAGTTTCCGTTTTATTTCATCAAACCACCCAGCTGTGGGGCCGCGCATGGTGACGAAATTATCCATCCGGAGGGTTACGACGGCCGTCTGATTTACGAGGGCGAGCTAGGTGTGGTCATAGGCAAGACTTGCAAGAATGTCGGACGCGACAAGATAGCCGACTATGTTTTCGGCTATACCTGTATCAACGACGTCACCGCGATACACCTGCTGTTCAAATACGAAGCCTTCCCGCAGTGGACCCGCTCGAAAAGTTTCGACAGCTTCGGCATCATCGGCCCCTGCATTTCCCAACTCGATGACCCGGACAAGCTCAGCGTGATAACCCGCGTCAACGGCGAGGAGCGCCAGAACTAT
>CAXBMV010000160.1:0-6698 GCA_963976575.1 uncultured Gammaproteobacteria bacterium
TCCGGCTCCTGAAGTGACCAATACCTGAACAATAATACCGATACCGGCCAGTATCAGCGCCAGGTTACAGGCGGAGTTGACGCCATAGTGCAATCCGTCCCAGAGCCCGGCGAAGCTCGGGCGATAGGCCGCCGGCCTCAAAAAAGCCAAAACCAATAGTAGAACTATTGCCCATAATGCGGCGTAGCCTGGTGAATAACGAAAATATAACAAGGCGATTAAAACGCCAAACGACAACAGGAAGGATGGAGCAATCCACTTGATCGCCTTGTAGTCGACTTCTTCTCGCTGTGTTTGAAGACTGGTTTCTGCTTCGGCCATAAAAAACGTGGTAATAAACAAAATGGCAATAAACAGTATCGCTGGCATGATCGCCGCGGTGGCGACGTTCGAATAGGGAATACCCAAATTCACCGCAATAAGAAAACCACCCAGCCCCATGATCGGCGGTATCAACTGACTACCTAGCGAAGCCACCACTTCAACTGCGCCGGCCCGCGTCTTTGCCAAACCACGTTGCTGCATCGCGGGAATCGTGACCGAACCTGACAGAGCGATATTGGCTACAGCCTGCCCGGTCACCATACCAATCGCAGTGGAAGCCAGTATGGCGGAATAACAAGTGCCGCCGCGGGCGACATTCAACAGGATCTTGCCTATCTCATTGAATAATTCGAGAACCCGGGCACCTTTCATCAAACCGCCAAATACAATCACCAGAAACAATGTATTTGCCGATAACGGAATTCCCCAGATAACGCCCCGGGCTCCGCCCATACCCGCCAGGTAGCTGACCAATATTTCCAGCTCAGGTGACTCGTAATGAAACCGCCCCGGAACAAGATAACCGAAGGCAAAATACAACATCGAGAGCAGTATCAATCCAGCCAGAACCCGCCCCCAGACAAAATAAACCTGCAGCGTAACCGTGGCTATCAGCGCCACCCCGGCCCATATGTCCGCGGATTCCAGAAATGGCTGACGCATTTCAATATCATTCACATTAATATAGAGATAGGTCGAAGCAGCCAGTCCCAGCACAAGAATGGCGTTATAAAAAAACAATCGCAGATTGCGGCGCAATGAGGTGGGCTGGGAAAATAATTGCACACAGAGGCCGCCCATCACCACCATTTGAACAAGGCCGAGGTGAAAATAGTAAAATTCCAGCGCCCCCTGAAACTGATAAACTATGACGACTAGCTGGTACAGAAACAGAGTGAAAATGAGACCAGAGTTTAAGCCGCGATAAATCTTACCAAACAATTTCAACCTCCCCGTATTCGATATAAAAACAGCAAAAACAGATAGTTACAACTTCAGAAATCATCACCCTGTTCACCCGAATTCTTGATATTTATTGTGCTCGGGCAAAGTAGCGAAACAAGACACATCCGTGCCATGTGAAATGAGTATAAAAGGGAAGTCGCAGCAATTTTGTCAATTGGTTGACAGTACATCGAAGATCGCCGGCAATGATTTTTTGGCAAGCCACAGGTCAGGTTAAGCGGGTAGCAACATTGTTACTAACTAAATGAAACACCAGCAAACCACCTCGCTAACGGCCTCGTACCCATTCGCTGTGTACAGATATTAGTCGTTTTCTGGAACACGGTTTTACATAGCTTTGCTTTGCTCTGGTTAACTTCTAACTGAGGCTGTTCCAGAAACCTTCTTCAGTTCAAGTCGAGGTATTGTTTTGCAGGAAGAGAGTGTCTTTTTCAACCCGGTCACGGGATGCCATTCCTGAAGCAGGATAAAGATAATGTCATTTGAGTGACAGTTTGGTCCGTGAACAAGGGTATATTTACTGAAACATATTAGCTAAGTAGTTCACTCAGCTAAGGTTGCAATAAGAAAAATTGCCGACAGTCTGGAGCAAACAAAAGGAACTTGCCGATGTTCTCGCTGCGGAAACTATAGAAGAGGCAAACAATGCAGAAATTCAACTCAAACCTACTGTTCCATATCCCGGTTCAGGCAACGCAGTGAACACTGAACTGAAAGGTCTATAGCGATGATGGCTTTCGTCTTTCTGGTACTAATGCTGTTGTTAATCCTACTCGGGATGCCGATCGGTTTTGCCATGGCGCTATTGCCTACCGTGTACATCATCGTAACCGATATCGTGCCTCTGACCGCAGTGCCCTATCAAATGTACTCTGCCCTCGATAAGTTTCCATTGGTAGCAGTGCCGTTGTTCCTGCTGGCTGGTGAACTGATGAATTCGGGCTCTATCACTGACCGGATTTTAGATCTGAGCAGGGAAGCGATTGGTCGGGTACGCGGCGGAATGGCGCAAATTACTGTTTTAATGTCTATGTTGTTCGCCAGTTTAAATGGATCGGCTGTCGCTTCCACGGCTACCATCGGGGGCATCATGATTCCGGCGATGAAAAAAGCCGGTTACAGTCCCAGCTTCTCGGCTTCAGTGACTGCAGTATCCTCAACTATCGGTGGAATAATTCCACCCAGCATCGCTATTGTCTTGTTTGCCAGCGTTACCAATCAGTCTGTCGGCAAACTGTTCTCTGCCGGCATTCTGCCGGGCATACTGGTGGGAATATTCTTCATGATAGTCGCCTATGTTATTAGCGTTCGTCACAACTACGAACGTTACGAGGCGCCGTTTTCACTGCTGAATCTGGGCCGTGTATTTCTTCGCTCCATTCTGGCCTTATCACTTCCGATGATTCTTTATTTTGGTATTGTCGGCGGTGTGTTCACGCCAACCGAAGCTGGCGCAGTTGTTTGTTTCCTGGCCTTTATCATTGGTAAGTACATTTATCGCTCGATGACATGGACGGATATTCGCGGAGCCCTCGCACGAACCGTACGTATGACGTCTGCAATATTTATTATCATCGCTGCTGCCGGTCCTTTTTCCTGGCTGCTAACCCGGCTTGGCGCACTCCAGGGGCTCGAAAGCTGGCTTGTTGGATTCCAGGGAAATCCAATATTATTTGTTCTGGCATTCCTGGGAGTGATTCTGATTGCCGGCATGCTGGCGGATATCGTCGCCAACTTGATCATACTCGGCCCTACCTTGATGGCCGCAGCCGGACAAGCAGGGATTTCCGACACCCAGGCATCTATGGTTATCTGCATTGGCTTTTTGATCGGAACGGTTACTCCGCCAGTGGGCATCTGTTATTTTACTGCGACCCGGATTGCCGAGGAGAAACTGGAGAAAGTTGCAATAGCGCTACTACCATTTATTGGTGCAGAAGTTTTGCTATTAATATTAGTCCTGACAGTGCCGCCTTTAACAGGTCTTATTCCTGACCTGGCGGGCTTCAAATGAAGGCCAGCAGGTGAAATCTATAATCTCCAGGCTCGACAACGCACTTGGGCGTTTGACAGACTATTTGACCAGCTTGCTGTTGTTGACGATCGTATTTGTCGTTCTCTACAGCGTAGTCATGCGTTACCTGTTCGACCATCCACCCTTCTGGGCTGACCGGATATCCATTTTTGCCAATATCGGCATGATCCTGCTCGGATTTAGCCTGACTGTGCGAAATGGCGATCTAATCGCCATGCAAGCTCTTTACGAAAAGGTTTCTCCAATGTTCGCTTTAGTACTGGATGCAACATGGAACGCCATTATCCTCATTTTTTCAATCATCTTTGCCTGGTACGGACTGGAAGCGGCAATCACCATGCCGGGGCAGTACTGGGACTTCATGGATTTCTGCATCGATATGAACAATGTCGGCGATAACGAAAACTTTTTGTACCGAACATTAATACTGGTCGAAGAGGTTGTTGGCTATGCCGTACAGCCATTTTGTGTCGACGGCGCCATACCGCAAAAATACCTGGCCATATTAATGCCGATTGCCGGCGTGCTTCTGGTGATAGCCAGCGCTGGAGTGATTGTTCGCGATTTCAGAAAAATTCAGGACCTGCGGGAACAGCAGGCCAATCACCAGGTAACCAAGCGAGGGTAACTACTATGAAAGAAGCAGAAACTCAAAACATGAGGACCCACTATCATGAATATACTCAGATTAAACAAGGTACGCTCGGCAGTCGTTTGACTGCAGCTCTTATCGCAGGGTCTATCATGTTGTTTTCATCGATGGGAGCACAAGCTGCCGAAATCACTTTGACAGTAGGCACCAGTTGGAATGATAAATTTCCTATGAAAGCGATGCTGCAGGATGTTTTAAAGCCAAAACTCGAGGAACTTAGCGAAGGCAGGTTGTCCCTTGAAATTCACATGGCTAAAAGCCTGTGCTCTGAGAACACATGCGTCGAGCAGGTCAAATTCGGACAAACTGATATTGGCACTGCGTCTGTCTCCAATTACGGTGGATTTCATAAGACCTACGAGATTTTAACGCTACCCTATCTTTTCAACTCTGACGCTGATGCTGAGCGCGTCCTCGAGAGCTTCCTGTTCGACGAGCTGGACCAGATCTCGATAGCACGGGACAAGATGAAGGTACTTGCAATAGTGCCATTACTCGGCTTTCGCCATCTGCAAACTAATGTTGGTGAAATAAAAACACCGTCGGATCTTAAAGGGGTCAAAATTCGAGTGACCAAGTCACCACTGGATGGTGCGTTGCTACGTGCCTGGGGCGCCGTTGCCACCCCCATTCCCTGGGCCGAGACCTATGATGCGGTTCAGCAAAAAGTCGTACGCGGACTTTACATCCAGAACCCTGTGCACGCGATGATGAAGTTTCATGAAGTTTCCGAGTACGTCACTTTGACCGGTGGCGCCTGGACCCCAATGGTGATTTTCATGGACCTCAAACGCTTCAATGGCTTACCCGATTGGGCACGAAAGGCCATTGATACTGCTGCAAGTGATCTGCGTAGCAAGGCATTTAAAATCGATGCCGAATACATGGTAAATATGGGTGCTGAGAATACAGCCAGGGTCAACTACTACCAGCCGACCGATAAAGAGATGGAGCAGTGGCGCTCCGCAGCGACGCGATCATGGTTGGTGGGTAACAAGCTGAAACTTTATGACCGTGCCCTGGCACGCCGAATTCTCGAAACTCAAGATGGCCTCGGCAGTATGATCGAAGAACTGAAAAAAATCGGAGCGCTATAAGTAATAGCCAGGGAAAAGCGTTAAACCGTTGAACCTGTCGCCAGGTTCAACGGTCGGGGCAAGCATTACTAGTCTTTGAAAATTTCGTCAATTTCGGTTTGTGCCAGGTTGTTCGTGTATGTCGACATTACATACCAACCAATGACGGCGATGATCTCCAGGAGTTCCGCATTACTAAGGCCTCGCTCACGAAACGCTTCCAGCTCATCGTCAGAGAGTTTGGCACGGCGGTCGAGCAAACGTTGGGTTGCGCTCTGAACCAATGCCAATCTCGGGTCGGAGATGGGCCGACCTTCAAGGGCGGCAGCCACATCATCTTCAGAAATACGCAGTCGTCGCGCTAAATGGCTGTGCGCAGTCTTGCAGTAATCGCAGTCGCTTCGCCGTGAAACTTCGATCGAAACTATCTCCCGCTCACCAGCGCTGATAATCGTTTTTTGCAGCAAGCGTCGCATCGCCTCGAAAGCTTCAATCATTGCAGGACTATTTGCCATGACTTTATGGATATTGGGGACGTAACCACCGAACATTTTTGAAACCCCGTTTAAAGCGACGTCAGCCTCGTCCGACCCACCGCCGATTTCATAGGGTGGTATTCTCTGTGGACCTCGAGTTTTATTCAATTTTCCATCCTCCGTATTTATAAATGTGCATCGATCAGTACTGATTGATCAGCTTCGTTTATAAGATACCTGCCTCCCATTATTCCCACTGTCAATTGGCTGACATTTCATAACGGTGAATTTAGCCGGGGTCTTCGGTGTTGGAACAGAATTAAGTCAATGGCATACAGTCAGCAGCGATGCTGCAATCATTGTTTGCTCCAGAAGCAAACCCGGTTTAGTTTTCAGATAGCGGGATACTGGAGGCAGACACTACACGACAAAGTGAGGAGTGCCCTGTAGGCAAGTGAATCGAAGCTTCTGGTGACTATAATGGAGAATTTTGTGCAGTAGAGTGACGTCGAAGCATACGTATTTTCATAGACACGCTTGCGCAGGTGGAAACGCAATAAGGAACAATATAGGTAAGTACTATTTTCGCCAGGTTAACGGAACCCTCGCCAAACAGAACATCGCCTTGATTAATGAGGTTAAGAACAGAGCCTACGATCACAGCGACAATAATTGCAGTTCCCGGCACACCATCCGAACATGCAAGGGAAAAAAATGATGGTAACTTTGATGGTGACTCTGTTGACATTCACTTCTCCGCAAACATGCCATATAGATTTTATTTGGATGGCACCGAACTACACAAGTGACCCTACCCCGTACCATACTCGCCTCTCATTACTCAGACTGTCAATTGGCTGACATTGCCCACCCAGTGAGACCGGCTAATTTAGTTCTTAGCAACGAGGATTCACTGTGATCGTGGCTGCCGTTGCAGCCGCAGGTATACCCTGCCCAGCTCGCAAACCTCGAAATCGAGTCGCCGTAACTGGCCAAGTAGCGGGTTATCGAAGGCGACCCGTGCGGCGATGAGCCTGCCGGCTTCATCGGCATCGGCACAAAGCTGGCTTAGGATAAAATCGTTGATTCCACGCCCGCACCATTCGCTGCATAACTCGATATCGATCAATTGCCAATCCACATCTTGATAGTCCACCAACAGGCGTCCG
>CAXBMV010000161.1:0-6690 GCA_963976575.1 uncultured Gammaproteobacteria bacterium
CTTTGCGTACCGCTGCGCTGCCCTGGTAACGGGTACCACAGGCTTCGTCTCCTGCGGAAGATTCAAACACACAGTCATCAGTCATAAACGACATAAGATCGTCCACATCATGACGGTTCCAGGCATCCGCAAACGCCTGCAGGAACTCAACCGTGACTTCGTCTGATTGCTTTGCCATAAGTTGATAACTCCGGGTGGATGGATAAGCGAATAATGGTGGCAGATTACAATTCATCGAACAAGCTCGCAGAATGCTAAGCCAGACTTCGCATTTACATGACGTTTACCGATTAACTGAATCGAGTTGGCCTGGAAGCAATTGGCTGTCAACCGCTGCATATTTAATCGCTATACTGGCTGCGCCTATATCAATACAATGGCGCCGACAAAACAACAACCACAGGAAGAGAAATGTCCGTATACAGAATTACCCGATTTGCATCGCCCGACATGGATAAAGCCGCAGAATTTTCTGAAACCTTGAGAAGTGAAATTGAAGGTCTGGGTGCGAATTCTATCGACATAGTCTCCTATGGCAATGGCAAGGGCGTGGTACTGGCGAAGTATTCAGACCAGGCGGCAATGGACGCATCAGCCGATTCAGCGAAAAAGATTTTCGGCAAAATGATCGAAGCGGGAACCGTCGATGGCGATTCCATTCATCCGCATATGGGTGAAGTTATCAGCAGTTTTTAAACTGCAGCTGTCGTAGTTCAGGCGAAACTGCTTCGCTGCTACATCAGAAACCGTCATTACGGTGACAGAGAACTGTCACCGTGCATCATCCCCGTAGTTTATTGAATCAAAACTCGTATTGAGTTATCCGCCCGCCGGGTAGTATTCAGATCAGCTTTGTACTCTGTCCCCTGAGCGATATTTATATTAGGCTTGGGGTCGAATCCTACTCATCCAGCGATACGGTGCATTGCACAAACTAACCCGCCAAACTGTGGTCACATCCCGTTTAGAAATAGCCGTCGAAGAAAGCGGTTCGGCAGCTGGGGTGCCCGTTATTCTTTTACACGGCTGGCCGGACAGCCCGCGCTGTTGGGATCGCCTGTTACCGACACTACACCAGGCTGGGTTCCGCACCATTACCCCTTATCTACGCGGCAATGGCCCTACCCGTTTTCGCGATGACAGCATAGTAAGAACAGGCCAGGCATCCGCTCTGGCGATGGATGCAATGGAACTTGCCGACGCAATGGGAATTGACTGGTTTCATCTGATCGGACACGACTGGGGCGCCAGGGCTGCATACATCTGTGCCTGTGTTTTCCCGCAACGAGTGCAAAGCTGCACAGCAATTTCTATCGGTTGGGGCAAGGTCGACCCTGCCCAGCCACCCTCGATAGAGCAGGCACAAAACTTCTGGTATCAATGGTTTATGGGTTTGCCACAGGGAGAATCCATGCTGCGCAACAACCGCAACGAGTTCACCCGTCATATCTGGAAAATATGGAACCCGGGCTGGGAGATTTCCAACGAAGAGTTTAGCGAAACCGCGACCAGCTTCGACAACAATGACTGGCCAGATGTGGTGTTGCATTACTACCGCAGTCGCTGGGGCCTGGCGCCACTCGACCCCGCTTATGCAGAGATAGAGGAGAAACTGGCATCCAGCGAATTGATCGATGTACCCACGCTAGTCTTGCACGGCGCTGCCGACCCTTGTGTCCCTGCATCTGCTTCGGAAAACAAAGATCAGCTATTCACCAATTCCTACCGACGCATCGTACTGGATGGCGTCGGTCATTTCCCGCAACGCCAGGCCGCCAAAGAGGTGGCCGCTCATATCAAATCATTGATTTGTATTTAACCGGACAGGAGACAATGCATCAGATCATTGCTCTCACATAATCTCTCCCCATTGGAGACAGTCGAACTGCTTATTGCCTGAACCTGTAGTTGTAAGACCTATCCGAACAACTTGAAAGAGGCGCAAGCACTTCCCGGGTTCTCCTCTTACCTGCAACCTTACTGACACCTCTACTCATATACATTGGGGGCTATGTTGTCCAACGTACATATTAAAGCGACCCGCGAGACTACAGTGCTTTCCCGGCAGATTGATTACCTCGTTACATCACGCAAATCCATCTGACCGGATTATCGATATTAACGAAAGAGGAATACACAATGAAAAATCTACAGGCACATCGATCACTCAATCCTCGCAGGCAGTCAGCGAAACTGATAACTGCAATGCTGTCGGCCATGCTTATTTCCGCAACAAGCCTGCAATCGGCAGTAGCTCAACCCTCGGTGGATACGGGCGCTGCAGCTGGCTTTGCAATTCTCGGCGGCACGGCAGTAACCCTTACTGACTCTACCGTCATCGGCGACGTCGGCTCTCCTACGGCAGTCACAGTTACCACGAGCACAGTAGTCGGCACGGTTTACCCCGCGGCTGATCCGGTCGTCAATTCGGCCTACAGTGATTTCCAGATCAGATACGATGCCATTCCGTTTGAAGCCTGTGACCAGACTCTCTCGAGCGGCGATCTTTCCGGCCTGATGCTTACTCCCGGTACCTACTGTATCGAGGCGGCATCCACCACAACCAACGGAACACTGACACTCGACGGCCAAGGTGATGCGAACGCCGCCTGGCTATTCAAGGTCGGCACTGGTGGAACCGGCGCACTTACCGGCACCGGTTTAACAGTGGTGATGGAAAACGGCGCACAACCCTGCAATGTCACCTGGTGGGTCGCCGAAGCAGTGACCATGTCGGCTTCGAGCTTCAAGGGAAATATTCTCGCTGGCGCGGCCACAACCTTTACCGGTGGTAGCTTGATCGGCCAGGTTCTGGCACAAACCGGGGTTACTTTTACCGGCACTGATGTGTTTGCTTGCACCGAGCTTGATGCGATGAAAAATAAATCTTGCGGATACCATGGCAAGAAGCACCAGGACAAAAAGCAGCACGGCAAGAAGAAAGCGCATTGTAATCAAGGCGTAGGTAACGGTCCCGAGAATTGTGATCCAGGAAAATCAAACCACGGTGATTACCACAATTCAAATGACGAAACTGGCGGCACACCGGGTAAGCCTGGCCGTAAGGGAAACAACAGTTAGTCACGTAACAGCGCACTCTGGTTTGAGTGCAAACAGTTCATAGTTGAAATACCCTTTTAGTTTCCGCAGCTCATATCTGCGGAAACTTTTTTTGTTTCTCCTGATAGCTAAACATTATCCCCCTGTCGCGATCCAGCAGGACCCTGCCAGTGCAGTGCAATTCAATCCTCAGCAACAATAACCTCTCAAGCTTTCTCAGCAGCATAAGCACTAACCTCGTTTCCCTATGTGGGCCAACGTACGGTGCAGGCTTGCCAAAAGGAGGATAACTGTACCAAGGGGATTTACACACCCTACCAATATCTGCAAGTGCCCGGTTTTATCGCCGCTACCTTACAGCTCCATATAACGAGAGGAAATACAATGAACAAACTTAAACGATTTAATACACCACTAAAGCTGTCTTCAGCGCTGTTGCTCGGTGTCTTTCTGGCCGGTTGTGGCAGCAGTAATGGGGGGGGCAACGCTGGTTCAACGATAGCATCAAACATTGGAATCTCTGGCGCATCAACACCTGTAAACCTGGGCACAACGGCAAATTTTTCCACTCTGGCCAAAACTGCCATCACCAACGTTCCTACGTCTGATATCACCGGTAATATCGGTGCCAGTCCGGTCACAGGTGCGGCGATCGATGTTACCTGTGGAGAAATAACAGGCACTATCTACGGCTCTAATGCGGCTTATACCGGCAGTGGCAATGTCAGTTGTTACAAAGGTACTGCACCTGACAATACGCTGGTCGGCAATGCGGTACTCGATATGGGAATCGCCTATGCCAATACTGCCGGCAGGGTAGACCCTGATTTTACCGAGCTGTACACCGGCATTCTTGATAACCAGGTTCTGGTACCCGGACTCTACAAATGGGGTACAGATGTTTCGATCGGTGCCGGCGGCGTTGCTCTATCGGGCAGTGCAACCGATGTCTGGATTTTTCAAATATCGGGCAATCTTACCCAGGCAGCTAACGTCAATGTCACCCTGACGGGCGGCGCAGTAGCGAAAAATGTTTTCTGGCAGGTCGGCGGCGGTGCGGGTGCGACTCTGGGTGCAGGTGCGCATTTTGAAGGCACCATCATGGCTGCAAAAGCGATTGTACTAGGTAATCTGGCAACGGTGAACGGCAGATTGCTTGCAGATTCAGCAGTCAACCTGAGTGCCAACACCATAGTGAAGCCTGCTTTATAACTCCCCCCCCAGGGACACCCCAGTCCCTAAAGTTTAAAGGACCCTTTTGGGTCCTTTTTTTTGAGTGAAGTAGCTCGACAAAAATATACAAAGTCTTACAGATGTTCTCTTTTTATTTACCGCAGGACTAATCATCAAAATAGAGCCTGCCCGTTTAATCTTTCCCGCGTGCTTCAACCCGCACTACCTTTGTCTCAACGGTTTCCTGACGATATTGCACATCGGACAGTAGTCGATTCAGCTCTTCCCTGACCACGGCATAACATTCGCAGGTCGAGCCCTCCAGTCCGGACCGGTTCAGCACGGTAATATGACCTCGTCGATAGCTGATAATGCCGGCGTTTTTCAATTTTCCCGCGGCCTCGGTGATACTTTCGCGACGCACACCCAACATGCTGGCAACCAGTTCCTGCGTCATCACCAGTTCATTGGTAAACAGGCGATCGAGGGTTAACAGTAGCCAGCGGCACAGTTGTTGCTCCACCGAGTGATGTCGATTGCAGGCCGCGGTCTGGGACATCTGCGTGATGAGCGCCTGGGTGTAGCGCAGCAATAAACTCTGTAGCAAACCACCACCATTAAACTCTCGCAGCAAAACATTTTTGTCCAGCCGGTAAGCGTGACCTGCGGTCTGCACCACGGCCGAGCTGGGCGTGGTATTCCCGCCCATAAACAAAGAAATCCCAAGCATGCCTTCATGGCCTACCCCTGCGGTTTCGGCTATGGCACCAGACTCCATCACATAGTGCAGCGAGATAATCGCTGTCGTCGGAAAATAAGCATGCTGTAACTGCGTACCCGGTTCATACAGAAATTCACCCAACGGCAAGGTCACCAGCTCCAGGCTGGCGACCAGGGCATCGAACTCCTGCGTTGGCAGCGCGGCGAGCAAATGATTTTGATTAGGACTGTGTGGTAAGGGCATGACTAGAATCCTGAATCCGGCGTGTTGATATCACGCCTGGCCACTCACATCTGCTGCATAATTGATTTCTACGCCTATGCCTCGATAACCAACAAAGCGAGCGGACTGATTGAACATCGGTTCCCCGCTCACGCGAAACTGTTGCTCTGAACCATCTGCGTTGACACGGCTGATGATGAAATCGAGGAATGACTGCCGCTCGGAAATTCTGGCGTGCAATCGCTTTCGCTCGTCCTCATTCCAGCCTGTCATCGCAGCGTTCTTACTGTCTCCCGACAGAGCGTCGTTCTGAATGCCTAGCATTTCACTGACCGGGCCGAATACGCGCGTGAAGCGCCCTTTCTCGTCCTGCTCCCAGTACCAGTCAGAAGCCAGTTCGATCAGGCTGCGATAGCGAGCTTCGCTTTCACGCAGCTCCGCGGTGCGCTCCTGCACGGTCTGTTCCAGTTGCTGATTGTAATTACCGAGCTTTCTATACAATAAACGCACTTCCAGCATATTGTGGATGCGTGTTTTAACTTCGATTTGATCAAACGGTTTGCTCAAAAAGTCTTTTGCTCCGGCTGCCAGCGCACGTAACTTGTGATCAGGTTCTGCGCTGAGCACCAGTATCGGCAGGTAGTCGTCACCTGCATTAGTACCTAGAGCTTTCATAACCTGGAAACCATCCATACCGGGCATGATCAGGTCGAGAAGTATCAGGTCGTAATGATTAGTCTCATAAAGCGCAGTGACGCTATACGGATCCATGGTCGAGGAAATCTGCTGATAGCCGATATCGCGCAACAGTTCTTCCAGCAGCATGGTATTGGCCGGCTTATCGTCCACGATCAAAATGCTGGCACTTAGTATTTCTTCTTTACTTATCATTGTATGTATCCCGTGCTTTGAGTATCTGGGGCCTCAGCCCTGCAGAATAATTTGTATCATTAGACTAGACGGCGGCTATTTCGATGCAGTCGGCAATGCGATAGTTATTTTTGCCAAGGCGTTTGGCTTCGTACAGAGCCCGATCTGCACTTTTAATCAGGCTCGCCCCATCCTCTCCATGCTGAGGATAAATACCAATTCCGATGCTCGCGGTAATAATCAGGCTTTGCCCTTGAATATCAAAAGGCTCTGATATGGCTTGCAACAATTCTGGTATCAAATTGGTCAGATCCTCATCGTGACTTAACTCACTCAGTCCAATGATAAATTCATCGCCGCCAAGACGTGCCACTGTGTCCGCCTGACGTACTGTCGCGACCAGACGATCGGCGACTTCCTTCAAGACAGCATCACCTACATCGTGGCCATGCGTATCATTGATTTGCTTGAAGCCATCCAGATCCAGAAACAGTATTGCCAGGGCTTGTTTTTTTCTGCGCGCATGCGCAATTACCAACGCAAGCCTGTCCATTAACAACAGCCTGTTGGGCAAACCTGTCAGCCCATCATGCAGCGCCATAGTTTTCAACTTGCAGTTATTAAGCTCGAGCTGCCGGTAAAGC
>CAXBMV010000162.1:0-6669 GCA_963976575.1 uncultured Gammaproteobacteria bacterium
CTGCCTGCGCTTTGGGTCAGCGTGGCTATCGTGTTGTTCTCGCCGAAGCCGGGCGCGAACTCGGTGGGCGCGTCAGTCGGGAAAGTCGCCTGCCTGGTCTGGCCGAGTGGGCACGGGTTCGCGACTGGCGCCTCGGACAGTTGGCGAAGATGAGCAATGTCGAAATCTATCCTGACAATCGACTCGATGCAGATGCAGTGCTCGGGCTCGACTGTCAGCGACTGTTGCTGGCGACCGGCTCGCATTGGCGGTTGGATGGTGTCGGCCAATGGCGCAAGACCGCCTTCGAGGGGTGGCAGGCAGACAGGGTGATCGCGGTAGATTCGATACTCGACGGTTTCACCCCAAAAGGGCCTGTCGTTATTTACGATGACGATCACTATTATCTCGGCAGCGCCATCGCGCTGAAACTTCGCGCAGACGATATAGCGGTTACCTTGGTGACCCCGCGGGCCACGCCCGCCGACTGGAGTCGTTTTACCGACGAGCATGGACAAATCATGGCGGCAATGATTTCGGCCGGAGTAGAGCTGATCAGTGCAAAAGGCCTGGTGGCGATCGCCGATGGCGAAGTCGAACTGGAATGCGTTTACAGCGGCAACCGCAGACGGCTGGAATGTGAAAGCCTGATACCCCTGAGCGCGCGTATTCCCGATGACAGTTTGTGGCATGAATTGCAGGCTCGCTCTGCCGAGTTTGAAGCGGGCGGTGGGCTTGGCATGCAGCGCATCGGCGACTGCATGGCGCCTGGCATTATCGCAGCCGCGGTATACAGCGGACACAAGGCAGCGCGCGAATTAGGCGCTGATGCTGTCCTGGTTAAACGAGATCGACCGGTGGTGAATTAATGGCAAGAGATCCAAAGTACGACATTCTTTTCGAGCCGGTCAAGATCGGCCCTGTAACCGCACCCAACCGCTTTTTCCAGGTGCCGCATTGCAATGTACTGGGGCACGGGCGCCCACGCGCCGAGGCCGCTAACCGGCGCGTCAAGGCTGAGGGTGGCTGGGGTGTGATCTGCACCCAGGAAGTTGAGATTCACCCAAGTTCGGAGGTAACCCCCTATATCGAGGGGCGGATCTGGGACAAGCGCGACTTGCCACAGCACCGATTGATGACCGACGCAGTACACGAATACGGTTCCCTGGCAGGTATCGAGCTTTGCTATAACGCCTTCCATGCGACCAACCATTATAGTCGCATCGCGCCTATGGCACCGAGCGCCACTGTGGTGCATGGTGATTTCCCGATGCAGGCGCGCGCCATGACGAAGCGCGATATTGCCGATTTGCGACGCTGGCATGTCGACGCCGCTAAATTGTCGAGGCAGGCCGGCTACGATATTGTTTACGTCTACGCCTCTCACGATATGAGCATTCTGCAGCATTTTCTGAAGCCGCAGTACAATCGCAGAAGCGATGAGTACGGCGGCAGCCTGGAAAACAGGGTCAGACTCACGCGGGAAATACTAACCGACGTCAAGGAGGCTGTGGGCGATCAGTGTGCGATTGCTTTTCGCTTTGCCGTGGACGAGTTGCGCGGAAGCGACGGCCTGCAATTCGAATCGGAAGGGCGCGACGTTGTCGCCATGCTGGCCGAAATTCCCGATCTCTGGGACGTCAATATCAGCGGCTGGGATAACGACTCCTCTACCGCACGTTTCCAGCCCAACGAGGGTTATCAGGAACCCTATACTGCTTTCGTCAAGACACTGACCAGCAAGCCGGTGGTCGGTGTCGGTCGCTTTACCTCGGCCGATGCCATGGTGTCGCAGATCAAGCGCGGCGTGCTCGATTTGATTGGCGCTGCGCGGCCTTCCATCGCCGACCCTTTTCTGCCGAAAAAGATAGACGAAGGCCGCATCGAGGATATCCGCGAATGCATAGGCTGCAATATCTGCGTCGCCCAGGACATGATGTCGGCGCCTATCCGTTGTACGCAAAACCCTACACAGGGTGAGGAGTGGAAGCAGGGATGGCACCCGGAGGAAATCGAAAAGGCTGCCAGCGATGATGCCGTATTGGTAGTCGGGGGTGGCCCCGCCGGCCTCGAAGCTGCGATGCAACTGGCGAACCGTGGTTATGCGGTTACCCTGGCCGAAGCTGAGGAATCACTGGGTGGACGGGTTTTGCTGGAAAGCCGATTGCCGGGTATGGCCAGCTACGCACGCGTGGCCGATTATCGGCAGGCACAGTTGCGCAAAATGGCGAACGTGGAAATTTATCTGGCTAACCGTCTGCAGGCTGCGGATATTGTTGACCTCGAAATTCCGCATGTACTGATTGCCAGTGGCGCGCGCTGGCGTCGTGATGGCAGTGGCAAACACAATGCCTTTGCTATCGAAGGCATTGATCAGGTCGAGCTGTTCACGCCTGACGATGTACTAGCCGATGCGAAGCTTGAGGGGCGGGTTCTGATTTACGACGACGATCATTATTTTATGGGTAGCTGTATTGCCGAACGTTGCCGCAACCAGGGCCTCGAAGTTTGCCTGGTAACGCCCGAGTCGAAGGTTTCGATCTGGACGGTGAATACACTGGAGCAGGAAAAAATTCAGTCACGTCTGCTGGCGCTTGGTGTAGAGATTCTGGTATCGCACAACATACAATCCCTGGCTGCGGGCCGAGCCACGGTCGCCAATGTCTTCAATCCGGGACAGAGCCATACACTGGATTTTGACAGCCTGGTGATGGTGACCTCTCGTGATCCTTGCGACGAACTCTATCAGGAATTGCTGACCGGACCGGGGACATTCAAGAGCCTGCGAGCGATAGGGGATTGCCATGCGCCGGCAACCGTAGCCGCGGCAGTTTACGATGGTCATTCGGCGGCGCGCTACCTGGAGTCAGATCAGGATGTTTATGCGCCGCTGTTTCGACGCGAAATGCCGGGGCTGGACCCGGCCTAGGTTCAAGGTCTTCGGCGACTCTCGATAGGCCGGTATTGTTGCGCCGCAAGCATGCTTCCGGCAAAAACGCAGTTCATCAACGCGTGCGCCCCGAGTTCGCCTGAATCCAGCGGCAGGTAAGCCTGTAATAGATAAAACGCGGCCAGGGGTATCATCAGGTTATCGAGTCCGCGCCAGGAGATGGCTTCAACCAGGGTAACCATGCTGGCGAGGTTGAAGGCAATCAGTAATACCGATTGTGTCGACATCGAAGTCTGTAGTTTCAAGGCGACTATGACGCAGCTCGAACTCACCAGAAACATCACCAGCGAACCCTCGATAGTCTTGCGGCCATCGGGGCTATGATAGCGTCGGCGACCAAAGTAGAGGCCAGCCAGAGCAGCCAGTGAATCGGCAAAGGTGGCGATGAACAAGGGCAGCAGATAGAGCAACTTGTTGTCTCCTGCGAGCGAAAACAGAATGCCTATGGCTGTCGGGAAACACAGTTCGCCATAGGATTTGCGCCGGATAGAGTAAATCGATTTACCCAGGTGATACTTCAGAATGGTTACGCGGCGAACCGCGAACAAGCCCAGCGTGAGCAGCATCACTACGGTCCAGACTTGTTCGGGGTTGGTAAAAATCCAGGGATAGGTAGTCGCGCTTAAACCGATACAAATATGCAGAAGCTTGCGCGCAATTTCCGGTGCGAGAAGGTTTTTTTTGCCAAGGATAATCAGCAGCGCCAATGGTGTGGCCAGAACCAGCGGGATAGACAGGTCGCTGGAAATCATATCGGCCTGATGTCGACGTATGGTCTGTCGACGGCCATCGGACAGGGGATAGGCGGAATGAAATCGAAACAATGGTTGTGGTTTGACTCTGCTCCTCTCCCCATCCCGGCCTCCCGCGCTAGTGCGCATTAGGCAAAAGATAGCGAAGCCGGGAATTACTCTGCAAGGCCTGATTAAAAAGTATCGATATATGCGTCTTTTGGCATTAAATTGCGCTACGAATAGCGCAATTTCAGCAGAAAACTCGACTTTCTCCGATTCAGGATTTATTGGCCGCCAGCAGGTAAAGCATTTCCAGTCCCAGGGTGGCACCCGCCAGTGAAGTCACTTCGGCGTGATCATAAGACGGTGCAACTTCGACCAAATCCATGCCGACCAGATTCAGACCCTTGAGTCCGCGAACAATCTTCAGCGCTCGATCGCTGCTTAGCCCACCGATAACCGGTGTGCCGGTTCCCGGGGCATAGGCTGGATCAAGACAGTCGATATCGAAGGTGAGATAACAGGGTGTGTCGCCGACGCGTTGTTTGATGCGGGCAACTATATCTGCTGCCGGCATATCGTTCGCAACGGCGGCGCTAATGACCTCGAATTCGTGACGGCTCTCGGTGTACTCAGTGCGAATACCAATTTGAATGGTCTTGCTGGCGTCGATGATGCCTTCGCGTGGCGCGTGATAAAACATACTGCCGTGGTTGTAAGTGGAGCCTTCTTCGGCGTAGGTGTCGGTGTGCGCATCGAAATGAATCATCGCCAGCTTGCCGTGTTGCTTATGGTGGGCGCGAAGTAACGGCAGGGTAACGAAATGATCGCCGCCAAAACTGAGGGTGGTCTTGCCGGCAGAGAGCAATTTCGCGTAATGCGTTTCGACCTGTTCAAACAGGCTTTCGTGGCTACCGGCGGGGAATTCGAGGTCGCCATAATCGGCTACTCGTAAACGATCGAAGGCGCAAAAATCCCAGGGCCAGCGTTTTTCTTCCCAGCGCAGGTTGGCACTGGCCTGGCGAATCCCGGCTGGTCCGCTACGCGTGCCGGCCCGGCCGGTGGTAGCGAGGTCATATGGCAGTCCGATAACAAAAACATCGGCGTCGTCGATATCCCTGCTCAGGGGCAGGCCCATGTAGCTGAAAATATTGGCGTGCATGGAGAAACTGTTGGTAAATGGGTTGTCGCTCATATTGCTTTGCTCTTATAAATACCAGTCGTATTCGTGGGCACTGATGTGATTGTTAAATGCCTTAACTTCGGCCTTGCGGTGACGGCAGTAAAGATCGATAAATTCCTTCCCCATGATCTTTATCAGGGCTTCGTTGGCGCGCGTCTGGGTCAGTGCCGGCATCAGGCTGAGCGGCAGGTTTTTATCGCGGCCGTTGACGACCTGTTCGCTGGGTTCGCCCGGGTCTAACTGCTCAAGCATTCCGTGCAGCATGCCGGCGAGGGTTACGGCCATGGCCAGATAGGGGTTGGCATCGGCGCCCGGTACACGGTTTTCGACGCGCCAGGCGCCGTCTTTGGCGAGCGGTATGCGAAATGCAACGCTGCGGTTTTCGTTACCCCAGGTACGGCTGACCGGTGCGCAACTGGTACCTCCCCGGTAGCGCCTGTAGGAATTGATATTCGGAGCCCAGAAAGACATGGCAGCGGGCATGGTTTCGAGCAGGCCGCCGATCGCATGATGAAGGCTGGGATGCGCCTTGTCGCCGTCGGAGAAAAGGTTCTTGCCATCGCTGTCACCTACGCTGATATGCATATGCAGGCCATTGCCTGCCTGTTCCAGCATTGGCTTGGCGATAAAGCTGGCGAGCATACCGTGCTTCTTGGCGACTTCGCATACCACGCGTTTAAACAGACAGGTTTCGTAGGCGGCACGCAACACGTCAGCATGATGGTTGAAGTTGATTTCAAACTGGCCCGGGCCCAGCTCGGCAGAGATGGCGCCGGTATCTATACCCTGGAGTGTACTAGTGGCAACAATGTCGTCGATGATGACTTCGAAATCGCCGATACGCGAACTCGATAACACGGTTGCGGTATCGAGGCGGCCTGTCTTCGGATTGCGCACTACCTGAATCAAATCATTGGCATCGCGCTCGACGTCGAACAGGTAAAACTCGAGCTCAAATGCCACCATCGGCCACCAGTCTTTTTCGGCATAGGCCTGTAAAACCTTTTGCAGCAGGTAGCGAGGTTCAAAATAGGTTGGTTTGCTGCCGCTGGCGGTTGTCGCCAGCATCTGCGCGCGTGCGCGGTTGCCCCAGTCAGCCAGACATAAGCTCCCGGGAACCAGGTAAAAATGTGCGTCGGGATCACCATCATCAATGCCGTAGTGCATGCCTTCGAGGGGTTCGCCGATAGAGTTGAGCACGAACATGCTGGCCGGGAAGGCCAGGCCGTCCCGGGCAAAGCTGTCGAGCTTGTCTATCGGGTAACGTTTACCAAAGAAGTGTCCGTTGATATCGCTCGACAGAATTTCAAACTCATCGATTTCGGGGTTGGCCTGTCTGAACTGGCTGATTTCCCTGATTAACTGATCGTTGGATGGTTTCATTGCTTCGATGCCGAAATGGTGGTGCGCCTATAATATGTGATCACAAAACTATAATCCAGTGGTCGAATGGTGATTTCCAATGCTTTAAATCTGCTGCAGTTAGTGATCACGAAATGCGCTGTTTCCTGTACTCAGGCAACACCCTCGAAATAGTCATGTATGCCCTCGACGGTGTTGATCGAGGCGATACCATCGCGAATATCGGCTTCGATGGCGCGGCGCAGACCAAATTGGTTACGCTGCTTCAGGGCTTCCAGCGCTTCCGCATGGCGGTCGACCAGATAGGCTTTTTCCAGTTTGCTAATGGCGATGCGGGAGAAGGGACCGAGTTGTAACCACAGGCTTTCGATCAGCGGAATCGAGATCTGGAAGGGGTTGGCGCTATACAGTTCGCGGTGAAAGTCCTGGTTGTAAAGGCTGATGTTGTCGACATTACCCTG
>CAXBMV010000163.1:0-6664 GCA_963976575.1 uncultured Gammaproteobacteria bacterium
CCACCCTTTGCACCTCTCGATTGTCATCGAAATCGTGAAACAGGATCACGTCGCCACCAGTTTGTGAAATGCTGTCGGTTAATGAATCAATTGTTTTCATATCGTCCATCGCATCATTGGAATCGAGTGTCCACCAGCCAAAGGTCCTGTTTCGCAGAATCAATTGTAATATGGAAAAACAGGTTATTTTTCCATAAGGGGGACGAACGAGACGACAGCTGAGTCCAAGGTCTTCAAATTTACCCAGTGCCTGGTCCATGTCTTTCCAGGTTTTAGTCGGCGCGGAATACCATGCATTCACGTGATTATATCCATGGCAGCCAATTTCATGTCCCTTGCTGACCAGTTTTTCGATGATGTCTACTTGATCCAGTTTGTTACCCTGCAAATAAAAGGTTGCCAAAGCATCATACCGATCCAAAAGGCTTAAAAGCTGTTGGGAAAGGTGTTCGCTGGGGCCATCATCAAAAGTCAAACATATAGTCCTGTTCATCCGCGCTAAATTGCCAAGCTTTCTTTCGCCCAGTAATCTATAGAGGTGTGGAACTGGAGCCCACATCAGGCCGGCTGTAATCAAGGAGATTAAAACTATAATTTCCATTTAATTAGTATTCCACGATTTAATATGGTCAGCTTCACCAGTGTAAATGACCGAAAAGATAACGCGAGATCGTGTTCCAGTTTTGGAGAAACATCGGTTTCCCAGGGTTAAGCAATTTTGGACAAGTGGTCTAAGGGCTTTTTTTCTTTTTATCATTCCGCTTCCCTACAGTCCGACCTTATTGTGTCGACACCAATGGAGTAGAACGAAAATCGCCCAAATCCTCGACCAGTAAATGCCCGGCGTACCAGCCTGAAAAGCGTGGTATAGATTTAAGATAGCATCTTGATTTAGCCCGACTGATCGAGTAAGTTCCTGATCTTTGAAGGTTTCTTCAATTACCGATTTTAAAGATGATTTCGACCAGATTTCAATGGGTATAACAAACCCCGATTTCTTACGCTCGAAGTGAGCGGGATCAATGTTTGGGGTAGCCAGTTCTCTTAAAAGCTTCTTTTTGCCCAGGGGATCGAATCTTCTGCGAGGTGAAAGTTTGAAGGCTTCTTCAACCACTACGTGGTCAAGCAATGGAACCCGTACTTCAAGAGACACAGCCATGCTTGCCGAATCGGTGTCTCGAAGTAACCGCTGACCTAGAAACATAGACAATTCGAAAGCTGATATCGCTTCCATTTGGCTCATTCCAGATATCGATGATTTAATTTCCTCGGCTAGCAGCGGATTTACCCCGTAAGCGAGATTATGGTCCTCGGACGCCAGGAGTAATCCGTGGTAATCAGCTGTAAACAGGCCATATGATGTTTGATAGGTGCCAAAAAAATCACCCCTGGCTCGCAATACATCCCCTAGTTTACCCCACCTTTGTTGTGGCGGTACCTCACCAAACTGCGGGTATTTGAGCCTGGTAGCTATCTTGCCGGCAGATCGCAGGACTGGGTCGGGTAAAAAACCAAACCTTTTACTCCATGCCGCTGCCAGCGGAATGTCAGAAAAACTTTTATATCCACCGAATAGTTCATCACCACCGGTTCCAGCCAGTGCCACGGTTATGCCTGCCTCCCGAACAGCCTTACTGACAAAGTAGGTATTGATCCCATCGAAGGTAGGTTGATCCAGCGAATTTAGCGCATTGTCGATATCCGAGCCGAAATCGTTTTCAGTTAATCTTATTTCGTGGTGTATGGCGCCAAGTTCGGTAGCAACATGCTTTGCATAAATTGACTCATCGAACTCGGATTCATCAAAAGCAATATTAAAGGTTTGAATGGGGTTTTCATTTGTTATTGCCGCCATATTGGCAACCGCGCTTGAATCAATACCACCAGACAAGAATACGCCTACCGGGACGTCACTGACTTGTTGTAATTTTGCAGATTCGTAAAGAGCGGTTTTTAAAGGTTCGACATCGTTGCTGTGCTTTGAACAGGAGGGTAGTGTCCAGTATTTTTCCAGGGAAATGATTTCACCTTTAACGTCTACTTCCAATATACACCCGGCGGGTAATAACTGAATACCCTCAATGATAGTATCAGGGCCAGTTACAAACCCGTTCCATATGTATGATGAGACTGATTTTGCATTCAATTTGCGTTGAACAAACCCAGAGTGGAGGAGGGCTCGTAGTTCAGATGCGAATATAAAATGTTGGCTGTCGGTAAATTTGGACTGAACATAGTACAGAGGCTTGACGCCCAGTTGATCACGCGCACAGACAGTAATATTTCGAGAATTATCCCAAATCGCTAATGCAAATATGCCCCTTAGCCGATTTACAAAATCCCGCCCCCAGATCCTGTAGGCCACCAGGATAACTTCGGTATCGGAATCAGTTTTGAAACTGGCTCCCTGGTTTTTAAGTTCTTGTCTTAATGACGCGTAATTGTATATTTCGCCATTGAATACGATAGCGTTACCAGTGCTGCTATCCAACATCGGTTGGTTGGCAGTTGGCGACAAGTCAATGATCGCGAGTCGCCGATGTGCCAGCATTGAGCCCAGACCACTCTGTGGCTCACTCTGCCAAAAACCTGCTCCGTCGGGTCCCCTGTGAGCCTGCAGAGTACTCATTTTTTGTACGGTTTTTATTGCCGCTGGAGTGATAGCGCCGATGGCACCGGCTATACCGCACACTAGGGGCTCTCCTGATCGGTCAGAGCTTCCTCGAAATATTTTTCAAGAATCGGGATTTGTGAGTGTGCGCTAAAGGATGATTTTACCAGGTCATGGCCCCGGTCACCCATTTCATTTAATTTCTCGGGGGAAGTGTTCAGGAGTTTACGAATGCCTTCTGCCAGCGATTCGACGTCACCAGAAATGGTGAGAAATCCATTAACGCCATCTTTGATCAATTCCGGGATGCCGTCTATATAAGTGGTTACCACGGGCCTTTTCAGGGCCAATGCCTCCATTAGAACAACGGGCAGGCCTTCGGCGAAGCTGGGTAGCACTAGTCCACGAGATAATATCAATATTTCCCTGACGCGACTGTCCCCTACCCAGCCGGTTATGGAAATTCTTTCTTCCAGTCCATATTCGCGAATCCGATTCTCGATGACCTGGCGTAATTCGCCATCTCCCACCAGAATTACGTTAAAGTGGAAACCTTGATCAAGTAATCTCCTGGCTGCTTCGATGAGAACAAGATGCCCTTTCTGTGCTGAAAGACGGCCTACACAAACGATTGTATTAGAATCTTCATCAACCCTGGGGGCAGGTTGGAAGAATTCATCTGAAACCGTGCAATGAACAATCTTTATCTTGACCCAGTTTTCCAGGCTTGCCCATCGTTTCAATTGTGCGGAGCAATATTGGCTAATTCCGACAGTAAAGGCTGAATTTTCAATTTTTCGAGCCAGGGAGAAACCTATTGGAGCATCGAATTCGTCGGGCCCGTGGACTGTAAATGAATAGCGTGGGCCACCCAATGCTGTTACTAATAGAGCAACTGTGGTTGAATTTGTGCCAAAGTGAACATGCACATGCTTGATACTTTTTCTATCAAATTCCTTAAGCAATAGTGCGGCCTCGAGAAAATAAGCAAGGTGCCTGATGATGCCTCTTTCGCTTTTTCTGAAATCCAGCGTTAATCTTAATGCGTCCAGTGATTTGACCGGGGTACAAATTAGGCAAGAGATGCCACCTAGCAATAATTTGAAAATGCCCTGGGACAGGCAATAAAATGTTTTCTGCCGTTCAAGTTCATCTACGGGATCTGAAATGTTTTTGCAGTTCTGAATCGAATAGCGATGGATCGTATGCCCAAGATTTTCAAGTCCAAGAATCTCTCTTCTGATGAAGGTGTGGCTAACCGCTGGATATTCAGTTGTTAAATATGCGAGTTCCATTGGTCAATGGGTTCCATTGGTTAGAGTAAGGTGCTGCTTAAATTAGTGCGATGATCTAACTAAGTAAAATACTAATTTAGTAGCGTATAGAAGCTTTATAAGTGCTACCTATAGTAACAACAAGCCGTTTTGACCATCGCGTTAGACTATACTGAAATTACAATTAAAGGAAAGCTGACAAATAAGCCAATAACAAAAACTGTGAGCGCGTTCACTACAGACGGTAATCCTTCAATAAAAGGGCCAAATTGATCGAAGCACTGGACGACATTGCCAGAGAATTAGCGTTTTGCGAAGTGAGTCACGATGGACTTTCTATATGGGTGGATTTACAACCTAACGATAGTTACTCTTACGGTGGTCGCACTAGTCCAAATTTTGTGCATACAGAGATTCAGTATTAATAGATCATCGAATGTCGGAAACCCCTATACTTACTAAGGCTCACTATCTCGGCGCGCTGTTTACAATAGTCTGCATCGTCGGTTTCCTGCTTGTTTATCGTGGGCAGCAAATTTTCCTGGGCCAGTGGCGTGTTTTTTCAACGCAGCAGGCGGTCGAGCGGCTGGTGATGCCTGTTGGAATGACGGATGTCAGCTGGCGCCTAGAGGACGGTAGCAGGCAGAAAGCCTGGTATCTGCCTGGCGTCAATGGCGCCGTCATTCTTTATTTGCATGGATCTCCGGGTAATCGTAAAAGTCTGTTTGATGAAGCATCGTACCTCGCCAGGCTGGGCTACGGCGCGCTACTTTTGGATCTGCCCGGTCATGGCGATAGTGAGGGGACGCCTAATTGGGATGATCACTTTCAGGAGTCCGTGGTAAAGGCATTGGATTATTTGGTGGCGCAACCTGAAACGGATCCAGGTCGCATAGGTGCCTTCGCCTATTCAATGGGGACGTTAACAATCAGTAAAGTGGCAGAGAGAGACAGACGTTTAGCGGCAATAGTGCTGTTGGCGCCATTTACTAATTTGAAGGACCAGTTGAAGTATGAGTTTCGATCCCGCTTTGGGGATGGGTTTTGGTTTGCTTATGCTGGGGCAATGTTGGCAGGTGTGCCTTTTGAAAAGATGCACACTTTGAAAGCGCTCAGTAATGGCGAACCTTTGCCCTTATTGATCATTGCGGGCGATGAGGATTGGGCTATTCCCCTCGAGATGCCATACAGGCTTCAGAAGGCCAAAGAGGGGGCGCGAATCTGGGTCGCCAAAGGGGTTGGCCATACACAGTTTTCAACTCTTGCGGGCGACGGCTATTTTAAAGAGTTTAGGGATTTTTTTGCAACAACGATTGGTGAGAAACAATTATAATCGGCTAATCGAATTGATCATGGGTGCACAGTTTGAATATTTTGGATATCACCCGGCGAACCAGAAACATCCTGTATGAGGTTGGCAGTTTGAGGGAGTCTATCGAAAGCCTCGCTGATGACGCTGATTTATACGCCGCGGGTCTGTCGTCTCGCGCTAGCGTTCACATTATGTTGGCATTAGAAGACGAATTCGATATTGAATTTCCTGACCATATGCTGAATCGCCAAACCTTTCAGAGTATCGCTACAATTCGGGACGGTATCGCCTCGATCGTCGACAGCGAAGATAGTTAGCCAATATGAGTAACATCAACGAAAAAGCAAAATTTCAACAAGTTGTTGCGCAGATAGGTGAAAAGATTGCGAGCGTGCACGCCGACGACGTTGATGCGATGGCGCGCTTCCCTAGTGAGACTATTTCCGCACTGAGGGAGCGGGCCGTATTGAGCGCCGCAGTTCCAGAGGAGTTAGGTGGGGGTGGTTGCGATATCCGCACGCTCACAGCGCTATGTGAAACCCTTGGAGAGTACTGCGCTGCCAGCGCGATGATACTGGCGATGCACTACATTCAAGTGGCATCTATTGCGAGGCATTGCGGTGACGATGCCAATTGGTTCGACTATTTAAGGTCTATAGTGGATGAACAGCGTTTGATCGCATCGGTGACATCGGAGGAGGGTGTTGGCGGGGAAATGCGACGCAGCATCGCGGGCCTGGAGTTTGACGGCGACGCTTACAGGCTGCAAAAAAAGGCAATGGTCATTTCCTATGGTGAACAGGCTGATGATTTATTGATTACCGCGCGCCGCAATGTCTCCGCAGCCGAAAATGACCAGGTACTTGTGCTAGCCAAAAAAGGCGAGTACGCGCTTACGGATTGCGGTAGCTGGGATACTTTGGGTATGCGCGGCACCTGTAGTCCGGGTGCTGTCGTCACAGTAAACGCTGCAGTGTGGCAAATTTTACCGACTGGTTTCGGCGATATTGCAGCGGAAACCATGGTGCCCTATTCGCATATTCTTTGGTCGGGAGTCTGGTTGGGGATTGCTACAGACGCGGTGAGGAGAACTCGGAAGTTAATACAGGGCGCAGCACGCAAACAACGTGGCGAAATATCCCTGGCGGCGCATGATTTCACAAAGATCGCCTTGCAACACCAGATCATGCGCGATGGGCTGGTTGCTGTCGTGGAGGAGTACCGGGGTTTGGCCGAAAATGATTCCGCACAATTATCGAGTATTCAATTTGCGTTGCGAATCAATAATTTAAAACTCGAGTCTTCACAGAAAGTCGTAGACATTGTGTCCACATCCATGCAGCTTGCGGGTGTGCTGGCCTATAAAAATGGAACACCTTTTAGTTTGGGGCGCCATTTACGCGATGCACATTCGGCAACGATCATGATACACAATCAGCGTATAGCTGATGCGAATGCTTCTATGCA
>CAXBMV010000164.1:0-6646 GCA_963976575.1 uncultured Gammaproteobacteria bacterium
GGGCTTAAATGCTTTTGTCCATACCTGTCCGGCCGGCCATCAGGTCTATATGAAAACCCGGCATGAATTACAGGACTTGCTGGAACAGCCGCAGCAACCAATGGAAGATTTTATCCAGCGTACGCGCGCCTTGCACGATGAATTCAACCTGGTGCTGCAACAGGGGCGAGACCGCCTGCTGGAAATCAATTCCTGCCGCCCGGCAATAGCAGCCGAGCTTTGCGCCGAGGCGATGCAGCGCGAATATGATCTCGACCTGTTCAAGTATATGGAGCGCATTTATGACTGTTATGGTGTCAACAGCGAAATTCACGGTCAGGAAAGCTGGGTAATCAGCCCCGGGGATAACATGCTCACGCCTATGCCGGGCCTGCCCGACGAGGGCATGACGGTAACTTACAATCGTGCCGTCGCGCTGGCCAATGAAGACCTGCACTACCTCAGCTGGGAGCATCCGTTCGTACGCAACGCGATGGACATGGTGCTCAGCAGCGAGTTTGGTAATACCGCATTAATCGCGTTCAGCTATCCCGGTATCAGGCCGGGCAGCCTGCTTGTCGATTGCCAGTTCCTGATGGAATTTTCCGACGATTCACGCCTGCACAGCCAGCGCTATTTCCCCAACGCCAGTATAGCCGTGGTGGTCAACGAGGCCGGCCAACGGCAAGCCATAGAAATGCGTTCTGAAGTTTTCATTGCCGGCGTTCAGCGCGTTGACAGGGATACCGCGATGAAAGTGGTCAAGGCACGCCAGACGGTACTGGCATCGATGCTGGCGAATGCCGAAGCTGAGGCCGAATTAGAGGTGCCGGGTCTGGTGACGGCGGCGAGACAGCAGGGGGTGGAGACTATGGGCCGCGAAATCGACAGATTGGTCGCCTTGCAGCAGGTCAACCCCGGCGTGCGCGACGAGGAAATCGATTTTTTCAAAAACCAGTTGCAGCATTTTGAGCGGGCTCTCGAACACGCGCGTCTGCGCCTCGACGCTGTGCGTGTCATGGTGGCCGTTTAGTATTGACTCAGGGTGCGGCGCACGGCGTCATTCCAGCCGGCGATCTTGTGTTCGCGTGTGGCCTTATCCATGTCCGGTTTGAAGCAGCGCTGCAGCGCCCAGTTCTGCGCAAAGCCTGCAGCATCGGCATAGAATCCGACGCGGTAACCGGCCAGCCAGGCGGCCCCCAGCGCGGTGGTTTCGGTGATTTTCGGCCTATGCACTTCGGCATCGAGCAGATTGGCCAGGGTTTGCATGGTCCAGTCCGAATGCGCCATGCCGCCATCGACACGCAGCACCGTGTTCGAATCGGAACGCCAGTCCTGCTGCATCGCAACCAGCAGATCGCGGGTTTGATAGCACACCGACTCCAGCGTGGCGCGCGCGATTTCGGCCCTGCCGGTGCCGCGCGTCATGCCAAATAACGCGGCGCGACAGTCGGCATCCCAGTGCGGTGCACCGAGGCCGGTAAAGGCGGGTACCAGGTAAACGTCCTGTTGTTCATCGGACTGTGCGGCGAGTTCGCCTGATTCTTCTGCGCTGGCAATCATTTGCATTTCATCGCGCAGCCATTGCACCGTCGCACCAGCCATGAATATCGATCCTTCCAACGCGTAACTGGTCTGGCCATCCAGCCTGTAGGCGATGGTACCGAGCAGACGGTTGCTGGATTGCACCAGGTCGCTGCCGGTATTGAGCAGAGCGAAACAACCGGTGCCATAGGGGGATTTCATCATGCCGGCTTCGAAGCAGGCCTGGCCGATGCCAGCCGCCTGCTGATCACCGGCGATACCGCAGATACTCACCGCCGCCCCGAGCAAGGAGGGATCGCTGAGGCCGAAATCGTCGGCGCAGTCTTTCACTTCTGGCAGGGTCGAGGCAGGTATGTCGAAGCACTCCAGCAATTCCTCGCTCCAGCAATTTTGTTTGATGTCGTAGAGCATACTGCGACTGGCGTTGGTGGCATCGGTGGCGTGCACCTTGCCGCCGGTGAGGCGCCACAGCAGGAAGCTGTCGACGGTGCCGAAGGCCAGCTCACCGCGTCCTGCGGCAGCGCGTGCCCCCTCGACATTGTCCAGAATCCAGGCCAGTTTGGTGGCCGAAAAATAAGGGTCCAGCAATAGCCCGGTGCGGGCGGTAATCAGGGCTTCCAGTCCTTGCTGTTTCAAGCTGGCACAGGTCTTCGAGGTACGCCTGTCCTGCCAGACTATGGCCGGGTATATCGCCTTGCCGCTGGCGCGCTCCCATACCAGCGTGGTTTCGCGCTGATTGGTGATGCCGATAGAGACCAGGTCGGCAGCACTGACGCCCAGTTGCGCCATCGCATCGCGGCAGGAGGCGATGGTGGTTTGCCAGATTTCTTCGGGATCGTGTTCAACCCAGCCCGGTTGTGGATAGTGCTGGGTAAATTCCTGTTGTGACAGCGCGCAGATGCGATAGTCCTTGTCAAACAGGATGGCGCGCGAGGAAGTGGTGCCCTGGTCAATGGCGAGTACGTAATGTGTCATAGGCTGGAGTATATAATCAATCTGATGTTACCGTCATCCCGGGCGAAGTTGTCGAAAAGGCTTGCTGCCAATCGTTCATAGAAAGACTGTGCAAGGCAATACGGAGTTAAATGAAACCGTTGACATACATACCGGTCGGTATTATAAAGCCATACCGATTGGTATGGACGCGAATGTGAGCGAAATCCTCGATAAAGATGTTTACTGGTGGAGGCCGCTGACGGCCGATGAGCCCGACACGCGCGGCAGAATCCTGTTTGCTGCCTACAAGGAAATTCACGCCAGTGGTTTCCAGGCGGCCAGCCTGAGTAATATCCTCGCGCGCACCGGCGTGACCAAGGGTGCGCTATACCACCATTTTCCAAACAAGACCGAGCTGGGTTACGCGGTAGTCGATGAAGTCATCGCCGAGCGTATCTACCTGAGTTTTATCCAGCCATTGCAGGGTTTTGATGATCCCATCACCGGGTTCATCGAGTTAATTCACGATGCCGGCACTACCTTTTCGATGACCGACATCGAGCTGGGTTGCCCGTTAACCGTGCTGGCCCAGGAAATGGCGCCCATAGACGAAGGTTTTCGCACCCGCCTGACCGACATATACGAACAATGGCACCAGTCAATCGCCGATGTTTTCGAAAAGGCCAGCAAGGATGACCTGCTGATCGATGGCGTCGAGCCCTACACGCTGGCGGTGACGCTGGCCGCGATCATGGAAGGCGGCATGACCACTGCCAAGGTATCGCACAACCTGGACAAGCTGCAGCATTGCGCGCGCGGTTTGACCCAATTTTTGCAACTGGTCAGAAAATAAATCAGGAGGATTGAATATGCCGAAGCAATACGCCCAGTTTATATTACGCCACAAGTGGGCAACCATAATTCTCGCGCTGCTGTGGATAATGGCGATGGCGGCCGGCGCGCAAAGGCTGACCTTTACCAATGACTACCGGGTCTTTTTCGGTGAAGACAACCCGCAGTTGCTGGCCTTTGAGAATTTGCAGGATACCTACGCCAAAACAGATAACGTCATGTTTTTGCTGGTGCCCGAAGACGGCGAGGTATTTACCCGGGAGACCCTGGGCGCGATTGCATGGTTAACCGAGAAATCCTGGGAAACGCCTTTCTCCACCCGGGTTGAATCGCTCAGCAATTACCAGCACACCTCGGCCGAGGGCGACGATTTGATCGTCGAGAATCTAACCTATGGTCTCGAAAGCTTCGACGAAGACGACTTGCTGCGCATACGCGAAATTGCGCTGAATGAACCGGTGCTGGTGAATCGCCTGATATCCGCGAAGGCGCATGTGAGCGGCATTAATATCAATATCGAACTGCCCGGCGAAGATCCGATCGCGGAAAATCCCAAAGTGGTCGAATTTGTGCGTGCCCTGAAAGCCGAGTTTCTCGAACAGTACCCCGCCATCGGCGTCAGGCTTACCGGCATCATTATGATGAATCAGGCCTTCCCTGAAGCCAGCCAATACGATATGGAAACGCTGTTTCCAATCATGATGCTGGTCTTCGTGCTGGTACTGTTTTTCTGGGTCAGGGGCTTTTCCGGTACGCTCACTACTTTTCTTATTATCATGTTCTCCATCGCCGGTGCGATGGGCATGGCCGGGTGGCTGAATATCGCACTGACGCCGCCGTCTTTCTCAGCGATCATGATCATTCCGACCATGGCGATCGCCGACAGCGTGCACGTATTGATGAATTATCTGTTGATGATGCGTCAGGGGGAAAGTCGCGAAGAAGCCATGACCGATAGCATACGCATCAACATGCAACCGGTATTCCTCACCAGCCTGACTACCGCGATTGGTTTCCTCAGCATGAATTTCTCCGACGCACCGCCATTCCATGACCTTGGTAACATCGTCGCCATGGGGGTGATGATCGCCTTTGTCTTGAGCGTTACTTTCCTGCCCGCGATGGTACTGTTATTACCCGGGAAACAGGTGCAGGGAGAAACCCGCTCCAGTGTGGCGATGCAGAAACTGGCGGAATTCGTCATCGCCAAGCGCAGCAAGCTGCTGATTGGTGTAGGGCTGGCCTGCCTGCTGCTGATTGCCTTCGTACCGAAGAACGAGCTCAACGACGATTTCGTCAAGTATTTCAGCGAACGCATCGAGTTCCGGCGCGACGCCGATTTTGCTTCGGAAAACCTGAGCGGGCTTTACCTGATCGATTATTCGCTGGAATCCGGCGAAGATGGTGGTGTCAGTAACCCGCAATATCAGCAAGACATCGAAAAATTTGCCAACTGGTACCGCGCGCAGCCCGAGGTCATCCACGTCAATGTTATTTCCGATACCTTTAAACGGCTCAACAAGAGCATGCATGCCGACGAGCCGAGTTGGTATCGCCTGCCCGAAGAGCGCGAACTTGCCGCGCAATACCTGCTGCTCTACGAAATGTCGCTGCCCTACGGACTGGACTTGAGTAACCAGATCAATATCGACAAATCGGCCACGCGCATGACGGTTTTGTTGCATAACATGACCACAAAGACGGTATTGCAGCTGGAAAGAAAGGCGCAGCAGTGGATGCGCGACAACCTGCCGGTGGCGCTGCACAACGAGGGTGCGAGCCCAACCATCATGTTCAGCAACATCGGTGAGCGTAATATCAAAAGCATGCTCATCGGTACCACGCTGGCGTTGGTGTTGATCTCATTGATCCTGGTTTTCGCGCTGCGTTCGTTCAAGATCGGTCTGCTCAGCCTGGTTCCCAACCTGATCCCGGCCGCGCTGGCCTTCGGCGTATGGGGGATAGCGGTCGGCCAGGTGGGGCTGGCGCTGTCCGTGGTTACCGGCATGACCCTGGGTATAGTGGTCGACGATACGGTACATTTCCTCAGCAAGTATCTGCGCGCACGTCGCGAGAAAGGACTGAGTTCGCAGGATGCGGTGCGCTACGCTTTTAATACCGTGGGTCTGGCGCTGGTGGTTACGTCGCTGGTTTTGATTGCCGGCTTCCTGGTGCTGACCTTTTCTGCTTTTGCGCTGAATTCGAACATGGCCTTCATGACCGCGGTGACTATTATTTTCGCGCTGCTGGCCGACTTTTTATTGTTACCCCCGATACTAATGGCCTTCGATGGCAAGGAGAAAAGTGATGTTTAGAACAGGTTTGGTTTGTCTCGCATTGTTGCTGCTGCCGACATTGTCGCAGGCACAAAGCACCGAGGATAAGGGGTTGGAAATCGCACGCGCGGCGAAGGCCTACGACAAGGGGTTTACCGACTTCAGCGCCAATATGGTAATGACCCTGATGAATAGCTCCGGCGAAACCTCTACACGCAATATCCGCATCAAAACGCTAGAGGTAGAGGGAGACGGCGACAAGAGTCTGTCCATCTTCGACGAGCCTGCCGACGTCAAGGGCACTGCGATGCTGACATTTTCGCATGGCCTCGAACCGGACGACCAGTGGCTTTACCTGCCGGCGCTGAAGAAGGTCAAGCGGATCAGTTCGCGCAACAAGTCCGGACCCTTCATGGGTTCGACTTTTGCGTTCGAGGATCTGGGTTCGCAGGAAGTGGAAAAATACACTTACCGTTATTTGCGCGACGAGGCCTGTGGCGAGATGGAATGTTTCGTTGTCGAGCGCATTCCCGCCTACGAGCATTCGGGTTATACGCGCCAGGTCGCCTGGATAGACAAGCAGGGATACCGTCTGGTTCAGGCTGAATTCTACGACAGGAAAAAAGCGCTGCTGAAGACCTTGATCGCGAGCGAGTTTCAGCAATACCTCGGGCACTATTGGCGCCCCGGGAAGATGTTGATGGAAAATCAGCAGAACGGTAAAAGCACGCTGCTGGAGTGGGGCGACTATCAGTTCAAGAGTGGTTTATCGGAGCGCGATTTCCACCCGCAGTCGCTGAAGCGCGCGAACTAATCGATGAGCAAGCCAGCACTTTTTATTGCCCTGCTGTTGATGCCGGCAGTGGCCGGCGCCGGGTTTTCCGGCAACCTCGCCGTGGAGGCGATCGGCTTTACCGAGGACGCCCAGTTTGCCGGACAGATGGATGACAACCTGAGCGCATCCTTCAAGCCAAAATGGAATGGTGAGTGGAACCAGGGCGACGATCTGTGGAGCGCAGAGCTATTTATTCGCGCAGACGACAAGGATAGCGGGCGCG
>CAXBMV010000165.1:0-6617 GCA_963976575.1 uncultured Gammaproteobacteria bacterium
ACAGGCTTCGCCGACCATCATCGAAGACAATTGTTTTATCGGCGCGCGTTCCGAAGTGGTCGAAGGCGTTATTGTAGAAAAGAACTCGGTGATTTCGATGGGCGTCTACATCGGCCAGAGCACCAAGATATACAACCGCGAAACCGGCGAAGTCAGTTACGGCCGCATCCCCGAGGGATCGGTAGTGGTTTCCGGCAACCTGCCCTCGGAAGACGGCAGCTACAGCCTCTACTGCGCGGTGATCGTCAAGCAGGTCGATGCCAAGACCCGTTCCAAGGTCGGCATCAACGAATTGCTGCGCAATATTTAGCAGCGCCATGTCGATCACTCTCTACGGCATCGCCAACTGCGACACGGTGAAAAAGGCGAAAACCTGGTTGCAGCAGCAAGGCGTGGAATACAGCTTTCACGATTACCGCAAACAGGGGCTGGATGCCGACCAGCTGACCGCCTGGGTCGACGAACTCGGCTGGGAAGCCCTGCTCAATCGGCGCGGCACTACCTGGCGCAAGCTGGATGAATCTGTTCGCGACGCCGTCGACCGCGACAGCGCGATACAAATCATGCTGGACAACCCGGCTATCATCAAACGCCCGTTGCTCGACCGCGATGGCAAAAAGCTTCTCGGATTCGACGCCGATGCCTACCAGGAAATTGCAAAACAACCATGAACAGCGAAACTCTCCAGCTGGCCATTGAATTAATCGAACGGCCCTCGTTAACCCCGGACGACGCCGGCTGCCAGGCTTTGCTGATAAAACGCCTCGAAGCCATCGGTTTCATCTGCGAAACCCTGCAGTTCGACGATGTCACCAACCTCTGGGCAAGACGCGGAACCAGCGGGTCACTGCTGGCATTTGCCGGCCATACCGACGTGGTGCCTACCGGCCCGCTGGATCAGTGGCATAGCGACCCGTTCAAGCCCGAGATTCGCGATGGCTTTCTTTACGGCCGTGGCGCTGCCGACATGAAATCGAGTATCGCCGCGATGGTCACCGCCTGCGAACGCTTCATCGCCGAACACGCCGATCACAGCGGTTCTATCGCCTTGCTGATTACCAGCGACGAGGAAGGCCCCTCGGTGAATGGCACGGTGAAGGTGGTGGAGGTGCTGGAAGCGCGTGGTGAAAAAATCGACTGGGCGTTGATCGGCGAACCCTCCAGCAGCGACAGCGTCGGCGACGTGGTGAAGAATGGACGACGCGGCTCTATCGGTGCGACGCTGCAGATCAGGGGTGTTCAGGGGCACGTGGCATATCCGGAGCAAGTGGTTAACCCGATACACAAGGCCATGCCGGCCTTGCACGAACTGGCCAGCCAGCAGTGGGACCAGGGCAACGACCATTTTCCACCCACCAGTTTCCAGATTTCCAATATCCATTCCGGCACAGGCGCGCATAACGTCGTGCCCGGCGAAATCGAGATCATATTCAACCTGCGCTACTCCACCGAACTGGATGCCGACAAGATCATCGCCATCAGCAAAGCCATTCTGGACAAGCACCAGCTCGACTACAGCATCGACTGGCGCATTTCCGGACTGCCATTCCTCACCGCCGAGGGGGAACTGGTGGCCGCCGCGCAGGCCGCGATCAAGCAGCACTGTGGCATAGACACACGCCTGTCCACCGAGGGTGGCACATCGGACGGCCGCTTCATCGCGCCCACCGGAGCGCAGGTGCTGGAACTGGGACCGGTGAACGCATCCATACACAAGCTCAACGAAAACGTGAAGGTCACCGAGCTGGACCAGCTCTCGCTGATTTACCAGGGCATACTGGAAAAACTGTTCGCCTGATGTCGACCACAGGACGCTTCGCCCCCACGCCTTCCGGACCCCTGCATTTCGGATCACTGGTGGCGGCGTTGGCCAGCTACTGCCAGGCCAGATCGCAACAGGGTCGCTGGCTGCTGCGCATCGAAGATGTCGACACACCGCGCGTGGTCAGGGGATCGACCGATAGCATACTGCAGGACCTCGAAGCTTTCGGCTTCGAATGGGATGGCGAAGTGCTTTACCAGAGCAACCAGTTTGAGCGCTACCAGTATTATCTCGACAAACTGTTCGCCGATGGCCGTGCCTATGCCTGCGAATGCAGCCGCAGAAGCCTGCGCGAATACGGCGTGGAAAGCGGCATACTCGGGCAAATCTATCCCGGCCTGTGCCGCGACAAGCAACTCGCCGGCGACCAATTGTCGATCCGATTGAACACTTCCCGCGCCGGCCAGATCGAATTCGATGACCGGGTCTACGCCGGCCAGTCGATGAATCTAGAGGTTGAAGTCGGTGACTTCGTGCTGAAACGCGTCGATGGCATTTTCGCCTACCATCTCGCCGTGGTAGTGGACGATTACCTGCAACAGGTCGATGAAATCGTGCGTGGCGCTGATCTGCTGGAAAATACCGCGTTGCATTTATACCTGCAAGACTGCCTCGGTTTTCCTCGTCCCGACTACCTGCACCTGCCGCTGGTGAACAATGCCGATGGCGTCAAGCTGAGCAAGCAAACCGGCGCGACTGCATTGAAGCCACAACAGGCGGTGCAACAGTTAACCGCCGCGCTGCGTCCCCTCGGGCAATGGCAGGACGAGGTAAAGGAATTTTCCACGCCTGCGGAGCTGCTGCAGTATGCGGTGGCGCACTGGGACCTAGATGCAATCCCGGCGAACAGCAATGGCTTTGAAAACCAGGTCGTCAACGAGGAGCCAGGGGTTTAATGGCATAACCTGTAGCACGGTCATCGGCCAGCGAAGGCAATCTTTTTTGAGCCCTAAAACCAATAAACAACCGAGCGACTATTGAACCTGATAAGAAACCGGGAAATAGCTGCCAGCTCACCATTCGTCGATGGGCGCAGAGCAACACACCCTCTGCCCTCAGCACACACAACTAATGGATTACAGCAGAAATTAGTAGCGCCATCGAGGCAGCGACTAGCGCTGCACCCCATGGCCCAACGAGTACCAATACTCCAAATCTAAACCTGTTGTGAAAGCTTAAGCTTCTTTAGCCAGAATATCGGCCAGTTCCTGCAGGTTTTTCGTGGTGTGGGTAAAATCGACGCCAATTTGCAGCTTGGGTTCGCGCGCGCGATTGGTCCAGGCAATTGGCAGTCCCTGACGCACAGCACCGAAGGCTTCCCATTGATGACCTGTTACCCACAATATGTCTTCTTTGGCACAGTCTGCCCGCTCTATTCCCAGGTTGTAAACGGCAGGTGATGGTTTAAAGGCTTTGGCCTCATCACCGGAACTGATAATTTCATCGATATAGGGAAGCGTACCGGCAAATTCGGAATGATCAGTAATCATCTTCTTCGTTGGATTTGCCACAATCTTTAGCGTCAAGCCAAGGGCCTTCAGGTCTTTTAACGCATTAATAACATCGGGGTAAGCCCTTAACTGATGATATTGCCCATTTATTTCCTTAATTTCGGATTCGCTCAGCTGGACGTTATGCTTGTCCAGGGCCCAGCGCAGACAAGCCTCATTAAGCCCTGGGTGGGGCACAAAACTGTCGCTCAGAGTGAGGTGAAACATTGCCCATTTTTGCTGGAAGCGCCAGCTAATGGCAATTTCCTGAGCCGTGTGGGACTCAAAAACGAAGGGTTCGATTACGTCGGCAATTGAGTAGTTGTCAACCAGAGTTCCCCATGTGTCAAAAAGTAATGTTTTAGGCATCTTATCCTCGTCATTTCTATCGTGTTAATCGTCGCCAGATCGCCAGTTGTTTACCCGGCCATGTTGGTGAAATCAATATCACCTCTTAGCGATTAACAGACAGTCACGTAGTTGACACAGTCTAAATAATTACGATTTTTTCAGGATATTTCGCAGTACTTTGGGATCTCTCAGTAATATTCTTCGCTCGTCCATGACAATGACACCATCATCACGAAGCTTGGCAAGCGCCTTATTCGTCCACTGGCGTGAGGCTCCCAACAAGGAGGCCAAATCGGACTGACTGATACGATACTTGATGAGAATGTCGCCACCCGACTCTTCCCCATACAAATCCCCCATCATTAGCAGTAGCTTCGCCAATCTCTCGCGAACATGCTCGGTACCGTGAATTTGAAACAATACCGACAACCAGCGCAATTTAAATTCAAGTGCGCTGAACAACCAGCTCATAACGCGAGCATCCGATGACGATAATTTTTTCAGATTCGGCCCGGAAATGGCGTATACCACGGAACGTCGATTTGCCGCAGCGGACCATACGTGCTGCGTGCCACCAAACATACAGGGGCCACCGACGACGTCACCTTCGGACCAGTAACCCAGAGTTACTTCGCGCCCTTCTTTTGATACGTAGTAGGTCCGGATTAATCCGGACTCTATGATAAATGTGGAGCTATGTTCAGTTTCCTGCAGAAAAATCGTTTCCCCTGAACGCAGGTTGACGCGGTTACTCAAACGAGAAAACTCAGTTCTACTTCGGGCATCCAGAATAGAAAAAAAACCTTTATTCAGTTTACCTGCCACAGTCGCGTGGGAAGCCTTACCAGCGGACTCAGTTCTCATCACTGCCTTATCTGCACAGTGACTAACTGGACTGTTACAACGATCAATTTGGTTACCCACATGGCTTAAGCTGGGGTCAGAATATAAGGGCAGTTGGCTCATGTCTACTTCCTATTTTTTCCAAATGACTGTTTTCAATCCGCTATAAAATGCCTCGAGGTAGAGTTGGCTCGGACCAACAACTCACCACCACAAGCAGAATTTAACAACCCCTTGTCCTATCTGAGCGTTGATTCTGTTTTTCCCGATTACTTTCTTTGACCGGATCATCAGTTCCAGCCAGCAAGGGTTACCCGGCCTCCCCTGCCAACTAAGCAGCAAAGAGTGAGGCCTCCCAGAAAAGTCCTGCTAAAGTCGGAACATTGAAAGCGGCTTCCACACAAACCTACTTTATTAGACCCAGATCCCGGAATGCGCGAAGCGAACCGGTATGAAAGGCATCCGGATTTTGCTGTGCCGTATGGGCCAGAGTCTGGGGAGTCAGCGGTTTCAAAAATCCGTGATAGCTTCTTATTTTTTCGGAGTTTTCAACAAAGACCCTGACGAACTCGTAGACCAGATCATCAGGCATGGATTTATGCGCGGCTAGCATTAACAGGTCGCCAAACATATTCACTCTTTCTGGTTGGTTGGGTAAGGTATTCGGTTCATAGCTAACTACGTTGAAAGGCATACCGGAACTCTCGATCATTTCAGGTGGCACTTCCACGTAATGCCAGTCACGACCCGACGCTTCTATCTGGCGATGCGGACCTGTGACCACGGTGATTTTTCCATCCGCACTGGTGAGTCCAAATAAGGTTCCCACATCAGTTCGCCCGTCGAGTAGAGCCGCTATATTCTCACCTGGACCGAGAGTATCAAGGCTTTTGAGTTCTTCACGCATTCCCCAGGCGTCCAGCAACATGCGTTGGTGCATACCCCATTCGTTCTGGGTCAGCAGCCCTGTGCCAATGCGTTTTCCGGGGAAATCGTTAACACTTTTAATCGTCGGATCCAGTGTTACCCAGGCATTAAAGGTAGGGCCCAGTACCAGGACAATGCGAAAATCGGCCATAGCCGGCAGGGGTTTGGGATAAAAGGGTTTTTGCCCGGTCTCGGCAGCCCAGTTCAGAACCGAACCTGTGCCGAATATTGTGTTTTCATATCGCTCCGGATGTGCAGCAAGATACTTCACGTTAAAATTGAAACCCGGTGTTTCCTCGGTACTGTACCTGAGCGTTTTGGAAAAATCGGCCATGTGGGTTTGTACGGTGGCGAATGCGTTATAAGGACCTGATCCACTTGGCGACATCATCAATCGCAGTGTGTTTTCTGCAGCCTGGGATAGCCCCGACGCCATGGTCAATGTTAAGGTCAGGGTCATGGCTGATGCCATGCTCTTAAGGGATAAACGATGAAACATATTTAACTTCCTCCAGGTTATTTATTAATGATCAGGCCACTCTAAACCGGGTCATACCGCAGTAGAGTTAGCAATACCCTCAACTTTCAATCGATGGCGCTGCCTTACGAAAAAAGTAGCAACTGCCAGTAAAATCATTACCGCAAAGAGCATCTCGTTGGTGATCAACAAGGCAATAAAAAATAGCGGTCCGAGCAACAGGAGCAGGCGTTCACCCATGGATAGTTGAAGCCCCTTGTAGCGACCATAAATGGATGCACCCCAGCAAAAGGTTGCAGCTATCAGCGCAGCGCTAACCGCTAACCCGCCCCAGCCAATAGCGGGAAAGTCGAGAATACTGGGATAGGCAACAAATGCGAATGGGATGAGAATGGCTGTTAACGACAGACGTCCCGCTTCATAGGCGGTACCGTAAAATGACCCACCGGAAATACGGGATGCAGTCATTACGCCAACGGCGACAGGTGGCGTAATAGCCGAGTAAATAGCAAAATAAAAGCCGAAGAAATGCGCCACCATTGGTGTTAAACCAAAATCCTGCAAAAATGGAATCATGATGATTGCGATCAAGGCATAGGCAGCGGGTGTCGGTAGACCAAGGCCGACAATCAAAGCCATAAACATTCCCAACAGCAAAGCCAGAAACAGGTTGCCCCCGGAAACCAGCATAATACTGCGGCCGAGG